>NZ_LNQO01000009.1:0-223840 GCF_001456905.1 Gordonia sp. SGD-V-85 | reverse complement strand
GAGCCGGAGCGGCATGGTGATCCGCGGTATCTGGCGGAGTTGATCACGGCTGAGCGGGTGTCGGTCATCCATTTCGTGCCGTCGATGTTGTCGGTGTTCCTGGATGTCTTGGGCGATCGGGTGGGTGAGCTGTCGTCGTTGCGGTTGACGTTCACCTCGGGTGAGGCGTTGACCGCGCCGGTGGCGCAGGCGTTGGTGGCGGCGTTGCCGGGCAACGAGGTCCACAATCTGTACGGTCCGACCGAGGCGGCGGTGGACGTGACCGCTCATCAGGTGCGGGCGGGGGAGACGTCGGTGCCGATCGGCGTCCCGGTGCCGAGCACCACCACCTTCGTCCTCGACTCGCGACTGCAGCTCGTGCCCTCGGGCGTGCCCGGGGAGCTGTATCTGGGGGGCGTGCAACTCGCCCGCGGTTACGCCTCGCAGCCCGGCCTGACCGCCGAACGGTTCGTCGCCAGTCCCTTCGCGGCTCCCGCGCGCGGCGAGGCGGCCGACAACACCGACGGTTTCGGTGACCCCGGTGAACGTCTGTACCGTACCGGCGATCTCGTCCGCTGGAATGCCCGTGGCCAGTTGGAATACCTGGGCCGCACGGACTTCCAGGTCAAGCTTCGCGGACAGCGACTGGAGCTGGGGGAGGTCGAGTCCGTCCTCATGTCGGCGCCGGGTGTCCTCCACGCGGCCGCCACCGTGGCGAAGGTGTCCGGGCAATCACACCTCGTCGCCTATGTCTCGCCGGCGTCGGTCGACATCGACGCGGTGAAATCGGTTGTCGCGCGGACACTGCCGGCCTACATGCGGCCCACGGTGTGGATGGCACTCGAGCAGCTGCCGCTGAACAGTGCGGGCAAGGTCGCCCGGCGTAAGCTGCCGGTCCCCGAACTCACCGTCGAGGAATTCGCCGCACCCGAGTCCGACGCCGAGACCTCGATCGCGGCCATCGTCGCCGATGTGCTGGGCACCGACCGGGTCAGCGTGACGCAGTCGTTCTTCGACCTCGGCGGCAACTCGCTGTCCGCGGCGCGGGTCGCGGCGCGTGTGGCCGACCTGCTCGACGTCGACGTGTCGGTGGGCGACCTGTTCGACGCGCCGTCGGTGCGGGATCTGGCCGGCCTGGTGTCCGGACGCGGCCGGAGCGTCCCGCGGGTCACCGCGATGCCGCGGCCTGCGCGGTTGCCGTTGTCAACGGCGCAGAGTCGCATGTGGTTCATCAACCAGTTCGACACCGCCTCGGCGGCCTACAACATCCCGATGGCGCTGCGTCTCACCGGAACTCTCGACCTCGACGCGCTCGAGGCCGCGGTCGGCGACGTGGTCGCCAACCACGAGATCTTGCGCACCACCTACCCCAGCGACGAGCAGGGGCCGTTCCAGCTCATCACCGATGCCGACACGGCCCGCGCCCGCCTCGACTGGCAGGCGGTGGAGACCGAGGAGGACCTGTTCGTCTCGGCGACCACCGGTTTCGACGTCGCCGCCGAGTTCCCCCTCCGGGTCCGGGTGCTGCGCCGCGATGCCGAGGCGGTGGACGTCGTCGTCACCGTGCACCACATCGCCTTCGACGGTGAGTCGACCCCGATCTTCGTGCGCGACCTGCTCGGTTCGTACCTGGCCCGGACGAACGCCGCACCACCGGTCGCCGCGCCCGCGGTCCAGTACGCGGACTTCGCGCTGTGGCAGCGCGAATACCTGGGCGCCGCAGATGATCCCGGCGCACCGATGGGGCGTCAGCTCGCGCACTGGCGCGAGGTCCTCGCGGATCTGCCCGCAGTGACCGACCTGCCGATGGATCGCCCGCGGCCGGCCGTGCTCGACACCGCGGCCGCCGTCGAGTCCGTGACCGTCGACGACGCGCTCGCCGCCGCCCTGGAAGACCTGGCGCGCAACCGCGACGTCACGGTGTTCATGGTGCTGCACGCGGCACTCGCCGTCACCGTCGCGCGGCTCGCCTCGACCCGGGACGTCGTCATCGGCACACCCATCGCCGGCCGCCCCGACGCCGCGCTCCACGACCTCGTCGGCATGTTCGTCAACACGCTCGTGCTGCGCACCGACGTCGACCCGGCATCGACCGTCGACGACCTCATCGCCACGATCCGCGCCACCGACCTCGATGCCTTCGCGCACGCCGACGTGCAATTCGATGATCTGATCGAGGAACTCGCGCCCGAGCGGTCCACGGCCTATCCGCCGCTGGTCCAGATCGCCTACACCCTCGTCGCCGCCGGGGGACAGCCGGAGGAGATCGACCGGGTGGAGCTCTCGGGTCTGAGTGCCGAACCGCTCGGGGCCGCCGCCCCGATCGCCAAGTTCGACCTCACCGTCTCGGTGTCCGAACGGACCGGGTCGTCGCCGATGCGGGCCGACTTCCTGTACGCCACCTCGTTGTTCGACGCCGCGACCATCCGCCGCTTCGCCGAGGTCTGGCTGCAGGTGATCGCCGCGATGGCCACCGACCCGTCGCTGCCCGTCGGAGACGTCGACATCGTCGGCATCGACGCGGCCACCCTCAGCGCGCCGAGCCGCAACTCCATCGGCGAGACGGCGCCGGCCGCCGACGGCGGGGTCACCGAGCCGGTGACCCTCATCGAACTCCTCGCGCGGCGCGCCCTCGACCCGCATCGTCCGGCACTGGTCCACGACGGCAACGAGATCTCGTACACGGAGTTCGAGGAACGAACCAATCGTCTCGCACGCCAGCTGATCTCCCGTGGGGTCGGGCCCGGCGACGTGGTCGCCGTCGGCCTCGAGCGGTCGATCGGGTCGGTGGTCGCCGTGTTCGGTGTCATCAAGGCGGGTGCCGCCTACGTGCCGATCGACCCCGCCTACCCGAGTGACCGCATTGCGTTCATGGTGGCCGATTCCGGTGTGCGCCTCGGCATCACCGATGCGCCGACGCGGGACCGGTTGGGAGAATCATCCTGCGAATGGCTCGAACTCGCCTCGCTCGACGATCCGGCCGTCGCCGGTGGACCCGTCACCGACGTCGAGCGTCATCGGCCGGTCCTTCTCGACGACCTGGCCTACCTCGTCTACACCTCCGGTTCCACCGGACGGCCGAAGGCGGTCGGGGTTCCGCATCGCGGCATCGCGAACTTCGTCGCCGCGCTGACCGAGGTCACCGGAACGCCGGCGCAGGCCCCCGACACCCGTGTCTTGCACGTCGCCTCCCCGAGCTTCGACGCCTCGGTGCTGGAGATGATGTGGTCGATCGCGGTCGGACACACCCTCGTCGTGGCGCCCGCGTCGGAGTACGCCGGCGATGCACTGGGCCGCATCCTCGAGCGTGATCGGGTCACCGACACCCTCATCACCCCCACGGTGCTGGCGACCGTCGACCCCCGCCGGGGCCGCACCGTCCGCAACCTCGTCACCGGTGGCGAGGCCTGCCCGCCCGAGCTGATCGCGCGGTGGGCCACACCGGAATCCGGCCGCCGGATGTTCAATTTCTACGGCCCGTCGGAGGCCACCGTCTGGGCGACCACCGGACGATCCGGGCCCGGCGCGCCCGTGACCATCGGACGACCGGTCCGCGGCTTCGCCGCCTACGTGCTCGACGGCCGTCTGCACCCGGTACCCCAGGGCGTGGTGGGTGAGCTCTACCTGTCGAGCGGCGACTCGTTGGCGCGCGGATACCTCGGCCGCCCCGGCCTCACCGCGTCTTCGTTCGTGGCCGACCCGTTCGCCCGCGAGGCGGGCCACCGCATGTATGCCACCGGCGACCTGGTGCGGATCACCGCGACCGGCGCGATCGAGTTCGCCGGGCGCGCCGACCACCAGGTCAAGATCAACGGCCAGCGAGTCGAACTCGGCGAGATCGAATCCGTTCTCGGTGACCAGCCGGGCGTCGGCTCGGTCGTCGTGACCGGTGTCGACGACGACCACGGTCGCACCCGGCTCGTCGCCTATCTCGTGGGCGACGACACCGCCGGCGACCGCCTCGACGCCGACGCCGTCCTGGCCGGGGCGGCGGATCGGCTTGCCGGACACATGATCCCGCACTCGGCGATGGTGCTCGACGAGCTGCCCGTGACCCCGGGCGGCAAGCTCGACCGGCGCGCACTGCCGGTGCCCGAGTTCACCACGCCCGCCGACGGATACGTCGCACCGGCGACGACCGCCGAAGAGACCCTCGCGGCGATCGTCGCGGGGCTGCTGGGTCTCGACACCGTCTCGGTCACCGAGTCCTTCTTCGCGCTCGGCGGCGACTCGATCATGTCCATCCAGCTCGCGTCCGCCGCGAAGGCCGCCGGGTTGTCGCTGTCGCCGCGAGAGATCTTCGAGCAGAAGACCATTCGCGCGATGGCGCGGGTGGCGTCGGCAGGTGGGGACCGGGCCCCGATGCTCGCGGAGCCCACCGACGATCCGGCCGGACGGGTCGATCTCCCGCCGATCGTGTCCTGGCTCGTCGACGCCGCGCGGACGCCGGCCTACCTCGCCGACTTCAACCAGTCGATGGTGCTCACGGCACCGGCCGGACTCACCGTCGCCCATCTCGGCGCGGTGCTCGGCGCGGTCGTCGACGCGCATCCGATGCTGGGTGCGCGCCTGGAGTCCGTCGGGGACACCCAGACCGGTGACACCTGGACCCTCACCACCGGAACACCTTTCGATCCCGGCGCCTCGATCGTGTCGGTGGCGACGGACACCGTACCCGGCGAGGCCGGGTTCGCCGATGCGCTGGTCGACGCGCATGCGCAGGCGGCGCGCCGCCTCGACCCGGCCGCCGGGCGGCTGGTCGCCGCGACGGTGGTCAGCGGCGCCGCCCCGCAGGGTTCTCCCGACGAGGCGGATCGGTCCGTACGAATAGTGCTGGTACTGCACCACCTCGCCGTCGACGCGGTGTCCTGGCCGATCCTGATCGAGGATCTGCTCACCGTCCACGCCGAGCTGGTTTCCGGGCAACCCGTGACGGTCCGCGCCGAGGAGACCTCGCAACGTGCGTGGCAGCGGGCACTCACCGCGCAGCTCGACGCCCGGCGTGGCGAGATCGGGTACTGGCTCGACCGGTCCCCAGCCCTTCCGACCGACTTCGGCGCGCCGCTCGACCCCGACCGCGACCGATACGGCACCCTGACCTCGATCGTCCACCGCGTCGACCCGGCCATCGTCGACCCGTTGACGACGACTGTGCCCGACGCCTTCTCGGCGTCGGTGGTCGACGTACTGCTCGGCACCCTCGCGCGCGCGGTCCGCTCCTGGCAACATGATCGCGGCATCGCCGACGCCGCCCCCGTCACCGTGCTCACCGAGGGGCACGGCCGATACGAGGACGTCCTGCTCACCGGCCCGGACCCGCGTCGCGCCGACCTGTCGCGCACGGTCGGCTGGTTCACCTCGATCGCCCCGCTCGCCCTCGATCCGGCCGACGACGTCGTCCACGCGGTCAAGGCGGCCAAGGAAGAACGCCTCGGCATGCCCGACTCCGGGATCGGGTTCGGCCTGTTGCGCTACGCCGCCGACGACCGCGGCCCCGACGACCCGGCCGCGCAACTGCATTCGCGTCCGCTTCCGACGATCGCGTTCAACTATCTCGGGACCCGCGGTACGACCGGTCAGAGCGAGGACCCGACGACCCCGGACGGGGCCGACCGCCTTTCGTCGGTCGCCCCGTCGTCCGATACCGCAGCTCCGGTCGGTGCAGGCTTCCTGCCCGCACCCGACGCGCCGTTCCTGCCGGCCACGGTGTCCGACGGGGTGGCGGCCATGAGCGTGCTGACGGTCAACGCGAGCACCGGTGCGTCTTCGAAGGGGCGTGTGCTCTCGGCCGATCTGCAGTTCCCCTCGGCGATCCTGTCGCCGGAGGACGTCCGCGACATCGCACGACGGTGGACCGCGGAACTCGCCGACGTCGTCCGCCTCGTCACCGACGGCGTCGACGTCGGCCGCTCGCCGTCGGACGTCCCGGGCGCAGAGGTGACCCAGCATGACTTGGACATCGTGGCGCAGCGGTTCCCCGGCGCGCAGGTCTGGGCCCTGTCGCCGCTGCAACGCGGGCTGTACTTCCAGTCCCAACTCGCGGGCACCGACGAACTCGATGTGTATGTGACGCAAGCGGTTCTGCACCTCGAGGGCGAGGTCGACCTCGAGCGGTTGCGCACCGCGGTGGTCGCACTGCTCGATCACCACCGCACCCTCAAATCGGGGTTCGTCCGGGTGCCCAGCGGGCACGTGGTCACCGTCGTGCCCGAGACGGTGCCGCTGCGCTGGCGCGTGCTCGACGTGCCGACCACCGCCGAGGTGGATGTCCGGGCTGCCGTCGACGAGGTGTCGGCGGCCGAGCGCACCGAACCGTTCGACCTCGCCGACCCGCCGCTGCTGCGAGCGGTGGTCGTGCGCCACGCACAGGGCACGAGCGTGGTCATCACCAACCATCACATCCTGTTCGACGGCTGGTCCGGGCCGCTCGTGTTGGCCGACCTGCTGGCGCTCTACGCGACCGGGACCCCGTTCACCGGTCAGGGAACGACCGAACGCACCGACTTCGCCGACTACCTGGCCCGCATCGCCGACACCGACCTCGACGCCGGTCTCGCGGCGTGGCGACGAGTCCTCGAACCGGTCGAGGAGCCGACCCTGGTCGCCCCCGGACTTACCGGCCACGCCGTCGAGGATGCCGAGAACGACTCCGCGGCAGACCATCTGCCGCGCGAGCATCGCTGGGTCCTCGAACCCGACCTGGTCTCGGGGCTCGAGCGGACGGCGCGGCAATCCGGTTCGACGACGGCCACGGTGTTGCAGCTCGCCTGGGCGGTGCTGCTGTCCCGGCTGACCGACAACCGGGTGGTCACCTTCGGCGAGACCGTGTCCGGACGTCCCGCCGGACTCGACGGCGTCGAGTCGATGGTCGGCCTGTTCATCAACACGCTGCCCGCCGTCGTCGACGTCGACCCGGATGCGACGATCGCCGAGGTCCTCGGCCGGTTGCAGTCGGACAAGACCGCCGTGCTCGATCACCAGCACATCGGCTTGCCCGAGATCCTCACCGCCGTCGGACGGCCACAGTTGTTCGACACCCTGACCGTGCACGAGTCCTATCCCGTCGACAACGACTCACTGGCCGGCGGTGCCGCCAGTGCGGCAGTGGGACTGGCGATCCGGGACGTCGAGGTCTCCGACGCCACGCACTACCCGCTCAACCTCGCGACCTCGCCGACCGCGTCGGGCATCGCGGTCCGGTTGACCTATCTCCCCGACGCCTTCGCCGACGACGAGATCGCCGTCTTCGCACGGTCCCTCGAACGCATCCTGTGGACCATCGCGAGCGACGCACGGACTCTGATCGCCGACATCCCGCCGATGTCGGAGGTCGACGAGACCCGCCTCGACACATGGTCGGCCGGCCCGGAGCTGATCCCGTCCGGCACCCATGTCGCCGATCTCCTGCTCGAGCGCGTCGCCGCGTCGCCCGACGCGATCGCGGTGGAGAGTCCGGCCGGGGCCTCGACCCGCGCGCATTCGACCTATGCCGAATTGGGAAGCAGGGTGAGCGTTCTCGCCCGGCGGCTGGTGGGTCTGGGGGTCGGACCGGAGGTCGCGGTCGGCGTGTGCATCCCGCGGTCGACGGAGATGATCGTCGCCGTCCACGCGATTCTCGCCGCCGGTGGGCAATTCGTGCCGATGGACCCGGCCGCGCCGGCCGATCGCATCGACTATCTGGCGCGCACCGCCGATGTCGCGGCGGTGCTGATCGGCCCGGGACTGGTCCCGGCGGGCATCGAGGCCCTCGACCCCGGTGTGACCGTCGTGGCCGTCGACGACGACTCGGACGCCGGTGAGCCGGCGTCGCTCTTCGCGCCGGCGGAGCGTTCGTCGGCAGTCGTCGGCGCGAATCCGGCCTACACCATCTTCACGTCGGGTTCGACCGGTCGTCCCAAGGGCGTCACGGTGAGTCACCAAACCCTGCGCGCCCATCTCGACTACGACCGCGGCGCCTACGATTTCGGCCCCGACGACGTCTTCCTGCAGGTGTTGGAGCTCACCTTCGATCCGTCGGTCGGCGAGATCCTCCGCCCGCCGCTCTCGGGTGGCCGCCTGGTGGTCATGGAGCCGGGTGCGCATCGTGACCCGGTCGCCGTCCTGCGCTACCTCGCGGACTTCGGCGTGACGTCGGCGACGCTGGTGCCCTCGATGCTCGCCGTGCTCACCGAGGTCGCCGATCCCGAACAGCTGCGCGGTCTCTCATGGCTGCGCTACCTGCACACGGGCGGCGAGGCGCTCCCGCAGAGCGTCGCCGAGACCGTGCGCGAGCTCATCCCGCATGCCCCCGTCAGCAACCAGTACGGACCGACCGAGGCGACCATCTACGCGACCGTCGCGCGGGTCGCGGGAGACTCGGTCTCCATTGGACGGCCCGTCGCGAACACCACCGCGCTGGTGCTCGACCATCGATTGCGCCCGGTGGCACCGGGATTCACCGGCGAGCTGTACCTCGGCGGCATCCAGTTGGCACGCGGATACACCTCGCGACCCGCGCTCACGGCCGAACGCTTCGTGCCGAACCCCTACGGCGCGCCGGGGTCTCGCCTGTACCGGACCGGTGACCTGGTCCGCTGGCGAGCCGACGGTGAGCTGGAATATCAGGGCCGCACGGACTTCCAGGTGAAGCTGCGTGGCCAGCGGATCGAGCTCGGCGAGATCGAGTCGGCCCTCACGTCGGCGCCGGGCGTCGTGTACGCGGCGGCGGCCGTCGTCGAGACCCCGGCCGGGCAGCAACTCGTGGCCTACCTGACGCCGTCGTCGGTGGACCTGGACGCGGTCAAACACTCCGTGGCGCAAGCGCTCCCTGAGTTCATGCGTCCCGGGATGTGGATGCTGCTCGACGAGATGCCGCTGAGTAGCGCGGGCAAGATCGTGCGACAGCAGTTGCCCGCGCCGACCGTCGACACCGCCGCGATCGTGCCGGTCGCCGGCCCGCGGGAAGCGGCGGCGGCGTCGGTCTTCGCCGAGCTGCTGTCGATGTCGCCGGAGAACGTCGGCGCCACCACGAACTTCTTCGACATCGGTGGCAATTCGCTGTCGGCGATGCGGGCGGCGGCCCGGCTCGGAGACGCCCTCGATGTCGATGTGACGGTGCGTGACGTCTTCGAGGCGCCGACGCCGCGCCTGCTGGCCGAACGCCTCGGCGACCGTACCGGCGGACTCCCGCCCATCGTCGCGGTGACGCCTCGTCCCGACCGGATCCCGTTGTCGTACGCCCAGCAGCGGATGTGGTTCATCAACCGTTTCGATCCGACGCTGGCGGCCTACAACATCCCGGCGGTGATGCGCCTGACCGGTGATCTCGATCCGGCCGCGCTCGGCGCCGCGATCGCCGACGTCGTCGCGCGCCACGACATCCTCCGCACCACCTATCCCGAGACCGGCGGTCAGCCGGTACAGCGGATCGCCCCGGCGGCCGACATCGCGACCCGGCTCGACCACGAGTTCGTGCCGACCGCAGCCGGACGCGACGGGGGAGAGGTCGTACTGGCCGCCGTCACAACGGGATTCGACCTCGCCGTCGACTGGCCGGTGCGGACCAGGCTGATCGAGATCGGAACCGGTTCCGGGGCATCCGAGTACATTCTCGCGGTGGTCCTGCACCACGTGGCGTCCGACGGCGAATCCCTTGGGCCGCTGGTCACCGACCTCACCGCCGCCTACCTGGCACGGGCCGCCGGTACCCAGCCGTCGTTCGAGCCGCTGCCCGTCCAGTACGCCGACTACGCCATCTGGCAGCGCCGCGCCCTCGGCGATGTCGACGACGCGGCGTCGGTGATGGGTGCCCAGCTGGAGTACTGGAGCGCGCACCTGGCCGGGATGCCCGATCTCCTGGAACTCCCGACCGATCGGCCTCGCCCGGCGGTCGCGTCGCAGCGTGGCTCGCGCGTGTCCTTCACGATCCCGGCGGACGTCACCGCCCGGATCGACACCGTCGCCGACGAGTTCGGGGTCACCCCGTTCATGGTGCTGCACGCGGCGCTGGCGGTCCTGCTCGCCGACCTGTCGGGAACCGACGACGTGGCGATCGGCACGCCGATCGCCGGACGTGGTGCCGCGGTACTAGATCCGCTGGTCGGCATGTTCGTGAACACGCTCGTGCTGCGTACCGCCCACGCGGCCGGTGACACGTTCGTCGACGTCCTCGGTCGCGTCCGACGCACCGACCTCGATGCCTTCGCCCATGCCGATCTGCCGTTCGAGACCCTCGTCGACCGGCTCAACCCGGTTCGTTCCGAGGCGTTCGCCCCGCTCACCCAGGTGTGGCTGACCCTGGACCAGGCGGTGGTCCCCGAGCTCGCCGGACAGTCGCTGTCGGCCGATCTCGGCGACATCTCGGTCAGCCCGCTCGACGCGGGCGAGGTGCCGGCGAAGGTCGATCTGCTGTTCTCGATCGCGAAGGCGGAGGCGGGCGAGACCTGGTCGGCGGCACTGCAATACGCCACCGATCTGTTCGCGGAATCCACCGCCACCGGCTTCACGGCCCGATTCGTCAACCTGCTCGGCGCGCTCACCGCGACCCCGAGCGCCCCGGTCGCCGCGGCGCCCATCCTGCTGGCCGGTGAGGCCGAGTCGCTGGTGCCGGTACACGGCGGCCAGGCCGCCGAGGCCGTGTTGCTGGGCGAGCTGTTCACCGAGGCCGGCACGCGGTACCGGCGTCGTACCGCGGTGGTCGACGCCTCGGGCGCCACCCTGTCGTACTCCGCGCTGCGCGCCCGGTCCAACCGCCTGGCGCGCTGGCTGATCGGTCGCGGCGTCGGTGCGGAAACACTGGTGGCGCTTGCGATTCCCCGGTCCGTCGACCTGTTGGTCGCGATCTGGGCGGTCGCGAAGACCGGCGGCGGTTACGTTCCCATCGATCCGGATTACCCTGCCGAACGGGTCGCGACGATGGTGGAGGACTCCGGCGCCCGGATGGGGCTGTCGGTCCACGCCGTCGGCGCGTTGCCGGACGAGGGCTTCGAGTGGCTCCGCCTCGACGACGCCGCGGTGGCCGCCGAACTCGACGCCACGTCGGATGCCCCGGTGGACCCGGCCGAGCAGACCGGTCCGGTCAGAACCGACAACGTCGCCTACGTCATCTACACCTCGGGGTCGACGGGACGCCCCAAGGGCGTCGCGGTGTCGCATTCGGGACTGCGCAACTTCGCCGTGGCGAAGTCGAGGGCGCTGGGAACCGAGGACGGGGCGGTGGTCCTGGGATTCGCGTCGCCGAGCTTCGACGCCTCGGTGCTCGAGTACCTCCTCGCGACGGTCAACGGCGGCACGCTCGTCTACCGGCCGTCGACCGCGGTCGGCGGTGCGGAGCTGCAGGAGTTCATGCAGCGACACGAGGTCGCCACGACCTTCCTCACGCCGTCGGTGCTGTCGACGCTCGACCCGGCCGCGCTGCCCAGCCTGCAGGCGGTCTCCGTCGGCGGCGAGGCCGTGCCGCAGTCGGTGATGGACGCCTGGGTGCCACACACCCGCATCCACAACGGATACGGCCCGACGGAGACCACGATCATGGTCGCGGTCTCCGAAGCGGCGGCGCCCGGCGACCCGGTCCGCCTCGGTGGTCCGCTGCCCGGCCTCGAGTTCCTCGTGCTCGACGCCCACCTGCGTCCGGTGCCGGTCGGTGTGGCCGGCGAGCTCTACGTCCTCGGCCCCGCACTCTCGCGCGGCTATCTCGACCAGCCCGGCCTGACCGCCGCGCGTTTCGTCGCCAGTCCCCTCGCCGGGGCCGGACGCCGCATGTACCGGACCGGCGACGTCGTGCGCTGGCGCGAGTCACCGTCGGGCGACCTCACCCTCGAGTACTCCGGTCGTAGCGACGATCAGGTGAAGCTCCGCGGCCTGCGCATCGAACTCGGCGAGATCGAGGCGGTGCTGCGCTCGGCGCCCGAGGTGCGTTCCGCGGTCGTCGTCGGCACCGGCTCGTCGGGGACCCCGAGTTCGGTGGCGTCGAGCCTCGCCGCCTATGTCGTCGGTGACGGTGTAGAGGTGGACGCTCTTCGTGGTCTGCTGGCCGCGCAGCTGCCCGGACACATGGTGCCTGCCTCGATCACGGTGCTCGACGAGTTCCCGCTGACCCCTGTCGGCAAGCTGGACCGAGCGGCGCTGCCGGCTCCCGAGGTGGCTTCCGTCGAATTCGTCGCCCCGGCCACCCCGGTCGAGCAGGCGATCGCCGATGCCTACGCCGAGGTCCTCGGCGTCGAACAGATCGGTGCCACCGACAGCTTCTTCGACCTCGGCGGCAACTCCCTCTCGGCCACCCGGGTCGCGGCGGCGCTGCGCGACCGCAACGGCTTCGACATCGAACTCGCGTGGTTGTTCAGCGATCCGACGGTGCGTGGCCTGGCCCGCCGACTGGCCGAGGACAACGCGGTGAGCAACGACGTGGTGATCAGCCTCCGCGGCGAGGGTTCGCGGCCGCCGCTGTTCTGCGTGCACCCGGCCGGCGGCCTGGCGTGGTTCTACGGCGGGCTGGCACCGCACCTGCGGGATCGGCCCATCTACGGACTGCAGGACCCGCATGTGGCGACCGGAGAGCCGAGCGTGACCGACGCGCGGGTGCTGGCCCGGCGCTATGTCGAGGAGATCCGGCGGGTCCAGCCGCATGGCCCCTACCATCTGCTCGGCTGGTCGGTCGGCGGCGTGATCGCCCACGCGATGGCCGTACACCTCGTGGAACTCGGGCAGCAGGTCGCCTACCTGGGGATCATGGACTCCCGCCCGGAGGACGAACCGGTGATCGTCCACGACGTCCCCCAGCACGGGGAGCCGGTCGAGGCGGCCGCGGCGGAGCCCGGGCCGGCGATCGAGCCGGACGCGTCCACCGTGGTCGACGTCCTCGGCGGCTGGCGGGATCTCTTCGATCTCGGCGACGACGTGCAGGCGTCCACCTCCGAGGAGGTCACCGCGATCATCCGGCAGCAGATCTCCGGCATGGGCCTGCTCGCGGAGGATCAGGTGGAACGCATCATGGACAGCTTCGAGTCCTCGACCCAGGTGGTCCTCGACTACCGGCCCGATGTCTTCGCCGGCGACGTACACGTGTTCACCGCGACCGAGGACAAGGACGACCCGTCGACCCTGGCCGCGGCCTGGCGGCCGTTCGTCACCGGCGCCGTCGACAACGTCGACGTGGCCACCCACCACCTGGGGATGGCGAACGCCGAGGCCCTCGCGGTCGTCGGACCGGCGCTCGATGCCCAGCTGTCGCAGGTCGACGGCGCCGGCGAGCGGACACCGGAATGAGGGGATTTGCGTGACATCATCGACCTGACCTCGCGTGAATCCGGGCGGCGAGCCACTACGTTCGACAACAACAAAGCAGGCGGGTGACGACAGTCGCCGTGCCGATGGAGAAAGGACACCCATGACGAACCCATTCGACGACGAGGACGGCCGCTTCTACGTGCTCGTGAACGACGAGAACCAGCACTCGCTGTGGCCGACGTTCGCCGACATCCCCGCCGGGTGGACCAAGGTCTTCGGCGAGGACAGCCGCGCCGCGTGCCTGGAGTACGTGGAGCAGAACTGGACCGACCTCCGGCCCAAGAGCCTCATCGAGGCGATGGAGGCGGACAAGAGCGGGGACGCCTGAGTCGGTGACGGGCCCCGACACTCGCGATCGCGAAAGTCGGTCGTGCTCGAATGTCGGGACAGTTGCACGTGGATAACAGGTAAAGAATCAACCCAGTGGTGACCTGTCGCAACTGCAGTCACAGCCGTAACATCGGATTGCAGCACAGTTACCGAAATTGTTGTGGAATATCCCACACATGTTGAGTCAGTGTTCTACTAGTTGAATGAGGTAGGGCACACTTGGTTGAAGGATCGCATGAGTACCAACGTCAGGGGAGGCGGAGACACAGCGATCGACGCTCCACGGGCGGGAAGGCAGTAATCATGGACCAGCTACTACTGGATGACATCCAGACACGAGGGGCGATCACGCCCCACCTGACCGCTGTTCGGCTGGGCGATGACGCTCTCACCTACGGTGAACTCGCCGATCGCGTCGAGGACTACGGCAGCGTGCTGGCCGAGTACGGTATGTCGCCGACCTCGGCGTTCTACGCCGCCCTGATGCACTGTATGCCGTCTCTCGTGGACATCGACCCGGTCGATTCCCGGTTGCAGGTCATCGGCGAGATCCAGGCCTGGCTCGGCCGCGAGCGCGGCGAGGTCGCCTCGGTCCGGCCCCGACTCCGCGCGGTCAGCTAGAGACCCGCACCGACATACCCGACGAGACCCGCCGACAGGCGGGTCTCGTTGTTTCTGCGGTCGTGCGACTGTGGCGGCGACAAGCGTGGCGGCGACAGGCCTCGAAGAATGCGCCCGCGGCTACAGTCCGGCGAGGAGCAGAACGAGGAAGAGGATCGGGCCGCCCACGATCACGCTGCCGGCGCCGGTCACGATGCCCGTGATCGCGCGACCGGTGCCCTTGCGCTCCGCGGGGGCGCGTCGAACCTGCCTGACTCCGACCGCGCCGGCGACGACGGCGATCAGCCCGAGGATCGCGCCCAGTCCCAGCAGGAGGGTCAGGGGTATGGAGATCAGCCCGGTGGTCAGCGCCAGCGAGGCTGCCGGAGCGACGGAACGGCCGCCGACGGGCCTGGTCAGGTACGGAGCCGGACGCGCCGGAAAGGTCCGCGCGGGCAGCGGCATCGCGGCAAGGGGTGCCCGACCGGCGTTCTCCAGGTCCCAGAAGTCGCCCACCGGCGGCAATGCGGCATGCTCTCGTGCCGGCAGCCGGCCGGCGTTGCGTGTCACCATCCGCGGTGACGATTCCGCCGCGGGCTCGACTTTGGTCGGCAGTTTCGGCGACGCGGGTACGGCAACGCGCACGTCGACCCGCGTGCCGGTCGGTTCGGCCGCAGCCGGCAACTCGGTGTCGTCGAGATCGTTGACGAGCGGCCACCGCGCGTGCCGCTGGGTCACCGGCGGAGCGAACGGATGGGTGGGTTGATCGGTACGCACGTACACCTCCTCGCCGCCCGGCTCCGGGTCGGAACCGCACCCGTCCGAGTGTAGGCGAGGAGGCGACGTACGCCGTGGGTCTAGTTGCCCTCTTGCTGGCCGCTGCCCATGCTGATCAGCTGCTGAATGGCGTCACCACTGAGCTTCCAGTCGCCGTCGACCTTGACGAAGCCGAGCTGGATGTCGACCGGCGTCGAAGAATGCGGGCTCTTCACCGCGACGGTCGCGGTGGCCTTGTCGCCGTCCTCGGTGACCTCCTTCACGGAGAACGCGTCCGGGGTGTATCCCGCGGCGGAGGCGCCCTTGGCGAAAGCCATCGCGGCCGGTTTGGTGGCCGGGTTGGTGACGTCGATGACCTGGTCGAGCTCCTCGGAGGAAGTGTTCGGGTCGATGGCCTGGCGCAGGGTTTCCTGTGCGTCGTCATTGCTGAGCCCGGTGACCTCGTCGACCGCGTCGCTGGCGGCGGTCTCGACCTGGCTCGCCGCGGACTCGACGGCGGTGGACACCGCGCTCGTCGCCTCGTCGACGGTGTCGGTGGACTCCGAACAACCGGTGGCGACGAACAAAGCGGCCCCGGCGAGGGTGACGGCAGCGACGGACTTCCGGATCTTCATGCGACTCTCCTCGATGCAGTTGTCTATCCGCGGCGCTTCTCCGCAGTGAGCCAACACTAACTCACCGGCCACCGGAATTAATCGGACCGCGGTCCGGTTATGCTCGATGTAATTATCACAAGGAGGCGCGACATGCAGTTCGGACTCTTCAGCGTCAGTGACATCACCACCGACCCGACCACGGGCACGACGCCCACAGAACACGAGCGGATCAAGGCGATCGTGCAGATCGCCAAGAAGGCCGAGGACATCGGGCTCGACGTGTTCGCGCTCGGTGAGCACCACAACGAGCCCTTCTTCTCGTCGTCGCCCACCACGACCCTGGCCTACATCGCGGCGCAGACCGAGCGCCTGCAGCTGAGTACCGCGACCACGCTGATCACGACCAACGACCCGGTCAAGATCGCCGAGGACTTCGCGATGCTTCAGCATCTGGCCGACGGGCGCGTCGACCTGATGCTCGGGCGCGGCAACACCGGTCCGGTCTATCCGTGGTTCGGCCAGGACATCCGGCAGGGGATCCCGCTGGCGATCGAGAACTACCACCTCCTGCATCGGTTGTGGACCGAGCATGTGGTGGATTGGGAAGGGCAGTTCCGGACCCCGCTGACGTCCTTCACCTCGACGCCCCGCCCGCTCGACGACGTGGCACCGTTCGTCTGGCACGGTTCGATCCGCAGTCCCGAGATCGCCGAGCAGGCGGCCTACTACGGGGACGGGTTCTTCGCGAACAACATCTTCTGGCCCAACGAGCACTTCCAGCGGCTGATCAACTTCTACCGCGAACGGTACGAGCACTACGGCCACGGCAAGGCCCACCAGGCCATCGTCGGGCTCGGCGGACAGTTCTTCATCCGGCCGAAGTCGCAGGACGCGGTGCGCGAGTTCCGCCCGTACTTCGACAACGCGCCGGTGTACGGACACGGTCCGTCGCTCGAGGACTTCACCTCGCAGACGCCGCTGACCGTCGGCAGCCCGGCCGAGTTCGTCGACAAGACGCTGACCTTCCGGGAGACCTTCGGCGACTACCAGCGTCAGCTGTTCCTCGTCGATCATGCGGGACTGCCGCTCAAGACCGTGCTGGAGCAGCTCGACCTGCTGGGCGAGGTGCTGCCGGACCTGCGCGCCGGGTTCGCGGAGGGACGTCCCGACGACGTTCCCGACGCGCCGACGCACGCCTCGCTCGTCGCCGCCCGCCAGGAAGCCGATCAGGATGTGGAGGTGTCCTCGTGACCGCCCTGCGGATCGTCGCGGTGAATGCCGGTCTCTCCGAACCGTCGTCGACGCGACTGCTCGTCGACCGGATGGTCGCCGCCGTCACCGAAGGACTCGGGGTGGGCCGCGCGGACGTCGAGATCGTCGACGTGCGTGACCTCGCCG
Source organism: Gordonia sp. SGD-V-85 (assembly GCF_001456905.1). Lineage (NCBI taxonomy): Bacteria > Bacillati > Actinomycetota > Actinomycetes > Mycobacteriales > Gordoniaceae > Gordonia > Gordonia sp. SGD-V-85. The sequence continues at coordinate 206,897 of NZ_LNQO01000009.1, read as the reverse complement.
CCGACCTGGGGCAGGCGATGACGGTCGGCTTCGCCTCGGGCCGGGCGCGCGCGGCACTCGACGCGGTCGAGGGGGCCGATGCCCTGATCGTGGCGACCCCGGTCTTCAACGCGTCGTACAGCGGCCTGTTCAAGATGTTCTTCGATCTCGTCGACATCGACGCCATGTCGGGCAAACCGGTGCTGATCGGCGCGACCGGCGGCAGTCCGCGCCACTCGATGGTGCTCGACCACGCGCTGCGACCGTTGTTCGCCTACCTACGTGCCGTCGTCCTGCCGACCGGCGTCTACGCCGCGTCGGCGGACTGGGCGGGCGCCGGTGGGGACACCGCGTCGTTGAACGACCGGATCGGCCGTGCCGCAGCCGCACTCGTCTCGCTCCTCGGACCGAGGGGTGGCACGGGCCCGGGGAATGCCGGCGGCAACGGGGAACCGCCGCGCGCGCCCGTGGCCGACGGCAGGCAGCAGGCGGTCGAGGCCGCGGGGATCGCGAACTTCGCGAGGTTGCTCGGAACGGCGTGATGCGCTCTCACTCGGGGGCGGCGCGCCCCGGGGTGTTGGCCCGGGCGCGCAGCCGTGAGTGCGGCAGCGGCGGCGCGGGCAGGTGCTGCGTCGCACCGACGTAACCCTGCACCTGCCCGAAGCGTTCGCTGCGCGCCTCCCACTGGTCCCGGAAGCCGACGATGTCGTCGTGTGTGCGCCCGATGAAGTTCCACCACATGACGATGTCCTCCGCCAGCGGTGCGCCGCCGAGGAATATCACCCGGGCGTCGGTCTCGGCGACGTTGGTGAGCGTGATCCGCCTAGCGCCCAACCCGATGTAGCCCAGCTCGGTGCGGGCCAGCGGTGCGGCGTCGGCGCCGGCGACCTCGACGCTTCCGGTGTCGACGAGAATGCCGTGCTCGTGTTCGGGGTCGACGTCGATGTCGACGGCGGCGCCGGGTCCGAAGTCGAGCTGGGCGCCGGTCAACGGCGTGAACGTGTGCACCGGCGAGCGGGTGCCGAACAGTTCGCCGAGAAAGACCTTGGCGGTGACCCCGCCGAGGTCGAGAGCATCGGGCCGGTGGTGTGCGAAGTCGCGTGCGGTGTCGGCATTCTCGGCCGGCAACGCGACCCACAGCTGCACCCCGTGCAGGGTGGTGGTGTCGGGTGTCGAGACCTCGGTGTGGGCGATGCCGTGCCCGGCGGTCATGAGGTTGATCTCGCCGGGGCGGACCATCGCGTGGTTGCCCATCGTGTCGCGGTGCTCGACCTCGCCGGTGAACAGCCAGCTGACCGTCTGGAGTCCGGTGTGCGGGTGTGGAGGCACGTCCATCCCGCCGCTGCTCGCGACGTCATCGGGGCCGTAGTGGTCGACGAAACACCAGGCTCCGACCAGCGAACGTGACCGCTGCGGGAGGGTCCGGTGCACCGTCATCGCGCGTGGGCCGCCGAGCGGTACGTCGCGCGCGGTCAGGACGTCCATGTGGAGGAGGCCCGGGCCCGCGGCGACGCCGGCATCGGCATGGCACTCGACCTCGACCGGGTCCGTCTCGAGATTGCTCATGGAACCATTGTCCGCGACCGCGGCCCGGACGTCCGCGAACCCGGCGGAGATGGCGGTCAGACCAGCGTGGGGTTCTCGAAACGCATCGTGATCCGATCGACCGAGCTCGACATCAGGGCGTGCCGCCCCAGCTGCAGGGATCGGAGTTCGTCGGCGATGGGGTGGTCGCCGAGGGTCAGGCGCGCGCCGCCGATGCGGGTGCGGGTGCCGGTGGTCGAGGTGAGCCGCCACGGTGTCATCCGCGTGATCCCGTCCAGCTGCGAATAGGCGTGCAACACGGTGTCGGCGGTGGAGTCCGGGACCTTGAGCCCCGGCTTCACACTCAGGTCGGCGACGAGTGCGCCGTCGGACACGAGGCGGCCGCGTCTGGTGGCGGAGGAGTGATCGACCTCGAACTCGGCGAGTGTCTTCGGGAATCCCCAGATGCCGCGCCCGGCGGCCAGGGTGAAGTCGCCGTCGACGGGGAGCCGGTGCACCAGCGCACGCGCGTCCCCCTTCAGCAGGGAGCGCAATGCGCGGATCGGTGAGGCGGGTGGGGTGGTCGGATCCTCGACGAGGAAGCACACGCCGAACTCGTTGTACGGTCCGAGGTCGCCGTCGACGTAGTCGACGAACACGAGCATGCACATGGTGCGACCCGGTCGGATGCGCAACGGGCGAAGCGTCCCGGGCTGTGCCGATTCGGCGTCGATGGCCCGTGCCACGGCCCGGGTGTCGGCGGTGAAACCGGCGACGAAGCACCGTGCGTGCCGGATCTCGACCGGCATGGTCACCGGGGTACCGAGTACATCGTGCGTCGAAGGTGCGCTCACCTGTTCTGCTCCTGCGGGTCGGATCGGGTCGGGTCTGGTCGGGGGCTGGTCGGTTTGTCGCCGGCCGACGCCGGCACGATCACCCTTTTTAGAACATGTTCTAGTCTTGCATGCCTTCGCTCCCGGCGGGACCCATCCGGGTGGTGTCCCCAAGAATGTGGACACGCCAGCTGTCAGATCGGGACCAGTTGGTGCAGTTTCGCGCTCCGACGGGTGATATGTCCGACTCGACACGTAGCTTTGATCGAGGTTTCAGTAACGTGAAGCTGAGTAAAGGCTGAGAGTCTCGCATGTGCCTCGTGGGGGTGTTGGTGAACGACGAGCAGACGACCTCGATCGACGAGGATTCGTCGGAGGGTCATGCGGCGATCCGGGTTGGGATGGTCGACGACCATCGGTCCCCGATCTGGGGAATCGAACGAGTGTTGGACACAGTTTCGGACATCTCGTTGGTCTGCTCGGCGACGACGGTTGCCGGCGTGCTCAGTGTCATGCAGCTCGACGTGGTCCTGCTGGACCTCCGTCTCGACGACGGCACCACGCCTCGCGAGAACGTCAACGCATTGTCGGCGGCCGGAGTGGCCACCGTCGTGTACACCTCTGGAGAGCATCCGGCGCTGTTGAGATCGGCGGCGCGCGCCGGAGCGCTCGGCGTGGTGCTCAAGTCGGCGGACGAGTCGGTCATCATCGACGCCATCCGGGCGGCCGCCGACGGCCGGGCGGTCCTCACCACAGAATGGGCTGCCGCCATAGACGGCGACCCCGAGCTGGCGACTGTCGACCTGTCGCCTCAGTTGCAGAAAGTGTTGGCGCTGTACGCGTCCGGCGAGACGTCGGCCCGAGTCGGGGCTGCTCTCGGGGTCTCCGCGGAGACGGTCAACGAGTACCTCAAGCGGATTCGCCAGAAGTATGCGGACGCCGGGCGGCCGACGCGCACCAAGGTGGATCTCTTCAAGCGTGCCGTCGAAGACGGATGGCTCCCGGTGCCGCAGCGGTACCGGCACGAGGGACGGTCAACACCTGACGGGGCCTGGGGGCGAACGAAACATGGCTGACGGCATGGCAGCGGGAGTCGAGTCCCCATTTCTGGGTCTACCGACAGTTACTACGCCGTCTTAACGTTGGAACAGATTGATTTGGGGCGTCGGGGACACACGAGATAGCGCCGGTCTGAACAGGGGATGGGAACAATGACGGTCACTTCAGATATCTTCCGAGCCAGGACGGCGGCCGCACCGCGGCACGGAGTCGTGCCACGGCAACGTTCCAAGCCGGTTGATTACCTGGTTCCCGTCGAACGCTCAGCGGCAGTGACACGTCCGAGTCTGTCGGACCGGGAGGTCGAGGTTCTGCTCGCCTGGCTAGCCGCCGAGTCCAAAGAAGATGCCGCCGCACGACTCTTCATCTCGGCGTCCACGGTGAGCACGCACCTTGCGCGCATCCGGGCGAAGTACACCGCGGTCGGGCGAAGTGCGCCGACGAAAACCCACCTTTTCGCGCGAGCACTCCAGGACGGTTACACCGGTCTCGACCAGTGGTGAGGCCCGGCCCTCGAATAGTGAGCGCTCAGCGCAGGTCGCGTTCGATACGCGGCCAGGTCTGGTACAGGTCGTCCTGCCAATAACCCCATGAGTGGGTACCGGTCGGGCGGAAGTTCACCTGAACCGGGACGTCGAGCGCACGCATACGCTCGACCATCTGCCGGGTGCAGATGTCGATGGCGACCTCGATCCCGCCGCCCACGATCGCCTGGTTCGCCAGCGTGAAACCGTCGCCCGCGATACTCGGGTCGGTCAGCTGCTCGTGGACACCCGGTGCTCCCGTCCCGGTCGTCATGTAGACCTTGCTGCCGCGCAGCTTCGCCGCGTTCAGGTAGGGATCGTTGGCTCGCCAGCCGGGACCGTCGAGCGGGCCCCACATGTTGGTCATGTCCGCTTGACCGCGGTCCTCGACGACCAGCCGGATGTACTGCTGGCCGGCCGGGTCGCTGGTCCGAGCGCACCCGCTGAAGGCGGCGACGGATCGGTACAACCGGGGGCGGCGATGGCGAGATTGAGCACCGATGTCCCCGCCATCGAGATCCCGGCGATCGCGTTGACGCCGGTGGTGTCGAATTCGTCGTCGATGAGGGGCGGCAGTTCCTTCGTGAGGAAGGTCTGCCATTTGTTGCGCCCGAGAGCGGGATCGTCGCGCTGCCAGTCGGTGTAGTACGAGTAGGCGCCACCGATCGGGGTGACGACATAAGCGTGCCGGTCGGCGAAGTACCGCTTGTAGGTGGTCCGTGCGTCCCAGGTCGCGGAGTCCTCCCCGCCACCGGCGCCGTTGAGCAGGTACAGGGTGGGCGCCGGCCGGGTCCGATCCCGCGGCGTGAGCACCGTGACCGGGACCGTTCGGTTCATCGAGGCGGAGTGGACGAGCAGCGTCACCTGCTGCGGGTCATCGGTGTAGGAGTCGACGATGCGGGAACCGTCGGGGGACGACGGCGCGGCGATCGCCGGGGCCCCGGGAGCGGTCGCGAGGCCCGCGATGACCGCAGCCACCGACAGCAACCCGGCGAGGACTCTCCACCCGCCGGGATGTCGCTGCCGCTGTTCCCGACGACCGATTCCGTTCACATCGCACCCACTCGTTCTCGAGATCCCGTCGGATCGGACGCGCCGACATGCCGGCCCCACAGTCTATGGATCGCCCGCACACAGAAGAACAATACGAGCGGAGATCGCCAGGGCTGTCACCCGAAGGATCGAATTCTCGCCGGCCTAGAGGGCGACCTGGGCGAGGATCGGTGTCGTCGGCTGCGGCGAACCGCCGGCCGGTTCGATGGTGACCGCGAGCACGCTCGACCCGCGCACGTCGTCCACCACCACCGGTGCGGTGTCGTCTCCGGGGATCAGTCCGGCCGGCACCGGCTGCGGTGCGCCGCCCACCAGCCACAACTGATAGGTGCTGTCGGCCGGGATGGGCGTGCGCAGGTCCCGCAGGAGCGCGACCGCCTGGTCGGCCGATTCGGACGTCACCACCGCGATGGTGCCCCGGTCGTCGGCCAATGGCTCGACGCTCACGGACGCGTCCGCGGCGGTGAGTACCCCGAGCACCTCACGTTGGGAGTCGCTGAGCGCCGTCGACGAGGTGGACGACTCGGGGGCGGTGGTGCGACCGATGAGCACGCCTGCCCCGAGCGCCACGGCCACGGTCACCGCCGCGGCCGCCAGGATCGCCGTTGCGCGTGCCGGGCGCCGCGCGGTCCCACCCGATCGATGCTGTCCGTGGCGCGAGTCGCGGGGCCGCAATTCGACCGGCGGCGGTGGCGGCGCGAGGTCGCTCTCGCCGGATCGGCCCGTTCCCGCGGGTGCGACCGGCGGGACGGGATCGACCGCGGCGGCCGGGTTCTGCGGACCCGGCTCGATGCCTGAGGGTAGGTAGGCCTCCGGGGTCAGCGCCGCACCCTCGAAGACGTGCTGCAGCACCCGGTCCCGGAGTTCGGGCGGTGCGTCGAGCGCATAGGTCGTCGCGAAACCCGCCATGGCCGCCTGGATGTCGGCGATCTGGGCGTCGTGTTCCGCCCGCTCGTGCGGTGGAAGTGCGGCGAGTTCTGACTCGACGCGTCTGGTCTCGTCGGGGGTCAGCGCGCCGACGGCGAACAATTCGACGTGGTCGTCGAGCCAGGTGGCCCCGCGGTCCCCGGTCGTATCGGATGTGGTCATTGTGGGATCAGGCGTCCTCGTGCGTCCTCAGGCAGGTTCTCAACCGACGCAGGCCATCTCGAATCCGAGATTTGATGGTGGGCAAGGGGGTATCGGTGTGCCGGGCGACCTCGGGATAGGTCAGGCCCCCGAAATACGACATCTCGATGCAGCTCCGTTGCAGTTCCGTGAGCGTGCCGAGACATGTTCGTAGCGTACGCGCCTCGTCGGTCTGCACAACGACCTCGAGCGGTATGTTCCGCGGTGTCTCCACCGAGACCGCGCCGTACTGCGACATGCGCTGTTGCTGGAGCTCCTCGGATCGGACGCGGTCGACGGCCCGCCGGTGGGCGATGGTCATCATCCATGTGATGACCGAACCGCGCCCGGGCTGGTACTCGCCGGCCTTCTGCCAGTACTGCAGGTACGCCTCCTGGACGATCTCCTCCGCGTACTGACGGTCCCGCACGACGCGGAACGCGAGTCCGTAGATCCGTGAACTCGTGCGGTCGTACAGCGTGGAGAACGCGGTCCGGTCGCCTGTCGCGGCTGCGGCCAGCAACTCCCGCAGCATCTGTGCTTCGCCCCCGCGTCCGTGGTGCGCGTCGGTGGCCGCGCTGCCATCGTCCGGTGTCACGGTTCCACGGTAACGAAGACGTAGGGATTTCTCGGGTGATCGTCGATCCCGGGGCTACCGATCGCGAATCCATGGATCACTGACCTGCAGATCACCGGTTGGCGGCGCGGCGGTACAGGATGAGCGAGGCGGGTATGCACACCGCCAGTATGACCAGCGCCGATCCCACCGAGTATCCGACCGCGTGGTCGGCGACCCATCCGGTGGCCTCGGGGAAGGTCGGCGGTGCCTCGTTGCCGAAGAGCTGCCGGGACGCGGTCGCCACTGCCGTCACCGGATTCCACTCGGCGATCGCGCGCAGCGGACCCGGCAGGCTCTGGGCGGAGATGAACGCGCTCGACAGGAACGTGACCGGGAACATCCACAAGAACCCGATGCTCTGTGCGGCTTCGACATTCGGCGCGGCGAGACCGGTCACCGCACCCACCCACGCCATGGCGAGCGCGAACAGTCCGATGATGCCGAAGGCGAGGGCGGCGTCGCCGGCACTGCCCTGGACCCGCCAGCCGATGGCGAGCCCGCACGCGACCATCACCGCGAGGCCGACGACGCCCAGGAGCATGTCCGAGGTGACACGGCCGCTGATGACGCCCAACCGGGACATCGGTAGCGACCGCAGCCGGTCGACGATGCCGTCGGAGGTGTCGTTGGCCAGGCCGACCGTGGTGAAGGCCGCGTTGAAGACGACGGTCTGCGTGAAGATGCCGGCCATCAGGAATTCCCGGTAGGAACCCCCGCCGAAGGTCGCGCCGAAGACGTAGGCGAACAGGAACACGAACATCAGCGGCTGGATGGTGGCACTGATCAGCAGGGTGGGAATTCGCTTGACGGTGAGCAGGTTTCGCTCGACCAGCACTGCGGTGTCAGTGAGCATGGAGTCGATCCGTTCGGGTCGTCGGGGCGTGGGAGAGATCGGGATCGGCGTCGGCCACCGTCGGGATGACGGTGGTCTCGGCATCGGCCGTGGCCGATGTCTCGCCGCCGTGGTCACTGCCGCCATCGTTGTCCGGCGTGTCCCGCTCCGTGAGGGCCAGGAACACATCGTCGAGGGTCGGCGTCGCGACGGTGGCGTCGACGACGACGATCCCGGCGGCGTCGAGCGCCCGGACGGCGGCGACCGCGCTGCGGCTCCCGTCGCTGACCGGCAGGGACCACCGTGAGTTGTCGGTGTGTGCCGGGTCGGGGCGATCCGACTCGTCGAGTCGTTCGGGCATGCCGAGTCCGACCTCGGCGAGGGTCGTGGCGACCAGCTCGTCGTGAGCGGTCCCGTCCGAACGCACCTCGATGGTGAGGATCGACGCACCGGTGGAGGCCTTGAGGTCGGCGGCACTGCCCTGGGCCCGGATCGTCCCGTGGTCGATGACGGTGATCTCGTTGGCCAGGGCGTCGGCCTCTTCCAGGTACTGCGTCGTGAGCAGGACCGTCGCGCCGTTCGCGACCTGTTCGGTGATGACCTCCCACATCTGGCGTCGCCCACGGGGATCCAGCCCGGTCGTCGGTTCGTCGAGGATGACCAGGGACGGTCGGTTGATCAGGGCGCCGGCGAGATCGAGCCGCCGGCGCATGCCGCCGGAGTAGGTACGCATCGGGCGGTCGGCGGCGTCCTGCAGGGCGAGGTCGGCGATCAGTTCGCGCGCCCGTGCCGAGGCCTCGCCCCGGGAGAGTCCGTACAGCTGACCGACCATCCGCAGGTTCTCGAAACCGGTCAGGTTCCCGTCGACGGCGGCGTACTGCCCGGACACGCCGATGATCTTGCGGGCTGCGCCGGGATCGGCGAGTGCGTCGACACCGTCGACCACGACGCTGCCCTCGTCGGGTTTCATCAGCGTCGCCACCGCGCGGACGGTGGTGGTCTTGCCGGCTCCGTTGGGGCCGAGCAGCGCGTGCACGGTGCCGGCGGGCACGGTCAGGTCCAGGCCGTTGAGGGCATGAACGCGGCGACCCCGGCCGAACAGCCCGGTGCGGAACGTCTTTCGCAGGCCGCGCAGCTCGAGGGCGTTGCGGGCGGGGGAGACGCCATCGGTGGACGTCTCGCCGGGAGTCGTGACCGGACCGGACGGCGACGCTGTGGTCCCCGGAGTGGTTTCGGCCGACGTGGTGTCAGCCATACTGTGCCGCCCCATGTGTGACCTCCCTTTCACTGTTCTGCGAACGTTCCATCGCGCGGATCAGGCTGGCGGGCCGCATGTCTCGCCAGTTCTCCTCGACGTACTCGAGGCACTCGTCGTGACCCGACGGACCGAACACGACGGTCCAACCGTCGGGGACGGGGGCGAAGTCCGGCCACAAGGAATGCTGGTTCTCGTGATTGACGAGGACGTGGAAGGTCCCCTCGGTGTCGTCGAACGGGTTCGTCATGATTCCTCCTCCTGTGCTGCGATTCCCGGTGTGCCCGGGTCTGATTCGATCGGGCCGGATTCGATTGCGGTCAGCCACTCGGAGACGTTCTCCGGCAGCAACATGCGTGCGTGGGTGCTGGTCGCCTCGACCTCGACGACGCGACCGGTGACCTTGCTGTGCCAGTCGGCGACCGCCGGCGGACCGTCGTGCGCGTCCACGGTCGCGGTGACGAAGGTGAGGTCGCCGTCGAAGACCCGGGGTTGCCAGTTCCGCGCCAGCGGTGAGGCGTGGCGGAACACCTCGTGCACGGTCGTGAGCGTCTCCTCGGACAAGCCGCCGAGCGCGCCGCCCGCCGCGGAGATGACACGGAACGCGTCCGCGACCGAGGGCTCGGTGCCCTCTTCGCCACCCTCGGGGACGTCGAGTCCGAACTCGCGCATGAGTTCTGCGATCGACGCCTCGGTGTCGAGGTCGGGCCGTTCGGCGACGACGTAACTGTCGAGCACGACGAGTTGCTCGACGGTCTCGCCGGCCTCCTGGAGTTGCACGGCCATCTCGTGGGCGATCAACCCGCCCAGCGACCACCCGAGCAGATGGTACGGCCCCTCCGGTGACACCGTGCGCAGCTTCGCCACGTACACCTGGGCGAGGTCGGCGATCGTCTGCGGGCACGGATCACCGGCGAACGCCGGGTGCTGTAGGCCGTAGACCGCGCGGTCGGCAGGCAGGTGGGGCAGCAGGGAGGTGAAGCTCCAGGACAGTCCGATCGCCGGGTGGACCACGAAGAGCGGTGCGGGAGAATCGCTTCCGGTGTCGCTGCTGGTGCGGCGCAGCGGCAGGAGGGTGTCGAGACCGGAGGCCGACGGTCCGGTGTCCCCGTCGGAGTGCGCCCCGCCGTCGAGCACCTCGGCGAGTTCGGCGGGACTCGGGGCCCCGAACAGCGATTGCGCCGCCAGGTGCTGTCCGGTGAGCTCGCTCAGCTTGCCGGTCACGGCGGTGGCCACCAGGGAGTTGCCACCCAGGTCGAAGAATCCGTCGTCGGCACCGATGGCATCGAGGTCGACCTCGAGCACCTCCGCGAAGACGCGGGCGATGGTCGTCTCGGTCCCGGGGGCCGGCGCTCGGCCCGAGGCGGAGACGGCCGGGGTCGGCAGCGCCGCGCGGTCGAGTTTGCCGGTGGGGGTCAGCGGAATGTTCTCGAGCACGGAGACGGACACCGGCACCATGTGCCGCGGCAGCCGTCGTCCCACCCGGCGCCGCAGGTCGGCGGGATCGGGTTCGTGCCCGCGCGTCGCGGTCACGTAGCTGCGCAGGATCGCCTGGGCCCCGGTGCCGTCCACGAGTGTCACGGCGAAGTCGACGTCGGGTTCGGCGGCGAGCGCGTCGTCGATCTCACCCAGTTCGATGCGGAATCCGCGGACCTGCACCTGGGAATCGCTGCGGCCGACGTAGAGGAGCTGCCCGTCACCGGTCCAGCGGACCAGGTCGCCGGTGCGGTACATCCGTTGGCCGGCGAACCGGGGCCCGGTGACCATCGGAGCCGGGACGAACCGGACCGCGGTGAGGCCGGGCCGACGGTGATAACCGCGCGTGAGCTGCACGCCGGTCAGGTACAGGTCGCCGGTGACGCCGGGCGGCACCGGGTGCAGCCGATCGTCGAGGACGAGCGCGCCGACGCCGTTGTTCGGCGTGCCGATCGTCAGCGGCGTGTTCGGGGTCAGCGACCGGCTGCCGGTCGTGATGATCGTCGTCTCGGTGGGTCCGTAGACGTTGATCATCGTGCGACCGGGCGACCAGCGCCGCACGAGGTCGGTTCCGTAGGCCTCGCCACCGACCGCGAGTGCGCGCAGTGACGGCACGGCGGCGGGATCCATGCTGGCCACCGCGGCGGGGGTGATGAACGCATGCGTCGCCTGGCGCGCCCTGATCACATCGCTGAGCGCGGTGCCGCCGTAGACGTGGGGTTCGACGATGGTCAGTGCCGACGAACCGGCCAGCGCGAGCAGCATCTCCAGCACCGAGGCGTCGAAACTCGGTGAGGCGAAGTGCAACACGCGGGACGTGGGTCCGGGGTTCATCCGTTCCGCGAGTTCGTCGTGCACCGCGCGCAACCCGCTGTGCGGGACCAGGACGCCCTTGGGCTTACCGGTCGATCCCGACGTGTAGATGATGTACGCCAACTGATCCGGGCGGATCGTCGACGCCCGCTCGGCGTCGGTGATCGGCGCCGGCGAGGAGTGCTTCATGCGGGTCCGGGTCGACGCGGCGTCCAGGACGAGGGTCGGTACCTCGCTCCCGGCCGAGCTCTCCGCGATGCGTTCCCACGACGACGAGGTCGTCACGACCAGCTGCGCGCCGCTGTCGTCGAGCATATGCGCGATGCGGTCGGCGGGATACTCGGGGTCGATGGGAACGTATGCGGCGCCGGCCTTCACGATCGCCCAGATCGCCACCAGGGAGTCGATGGAACGGCTGATCGCCATCGCGACCACCGGTTCACGGGACGACCGGACGTCGGGACCCTCGGTCCCCGGCTCGTCGGCCGAGCGCGAGTAGGCCCCCACCCCGCGGCCCAGGAGGACCCGGGCCAGCCGGTTCGAGCGTGCGTCGAGTTCGGCGTAGGTGAGCGTCTCAGGGCCCTCGCCGTCCGCGGTGGGCTGCCCGATCGCGGCGAGCCCGTCGGGGTGCCGCCGCACCGCATCGGCGATCAGCACGTCCAGCGTCGTCGGTGCGTTGCCGCGCGGTCCGAGAGCGGGGGTGCGCTCGGCCACCTCGAGGGGGTCGGTGATGCGGATGTCGCCGATCGCGCGTCCGGGGTCGCCGAGCATGCCGCGCAACACGCGCATGAGTCGCGTTCCCAGCATCTGGGCGTCGTCATGTCCGTATCGCGCCGCGTCGTAGGTGATCTGGACGGCGGCGTCGGTGTCGGAGTCGGTCGCGCCCAGGCCGGTGACGGTGAATTGCAGGTCGAACTTGGCGGCGAGGGACTCGAATTCGGCCACCTCGGCCATCAGGTCGTCGTCCATCGGAACGGCGGTCCCGGCGAGGGAATCCGCACCGCCCACCGGGGTCGGCGCGCCACCGGCGAAGTCGTGCACCGACAACGCCACCTGGAAGAGCGGGTGTCGACCGTGCGCGCGTTCGGGATTGAGCGCGGTCACGATGTCGTCGAAGGGCACTCCGCGGTGATCGAGGGCGTCGATGTCGGTGTCGCGGGTCCGGCGGACCAGTGCGGCGACGGTCTCCGCGCTGCGCAGGTGGCTGCGCAGCGGCACCATGTTGACGAACATGCCGACCACGCCGCTGTAGTCGCGGTCGACGCCGGTCATACCGGTGCGGTTGTCGACCGGACTGCCGATGACCAGGTCATCGCCGACGCCCAGACGGTGCAGCAGGATCGCCAGTGCGGTGTGCAGGACGGAGAACGGCGTCGTCGACTGTTCGCGGGCGAAGGCGGTCAGTCCCGCCCGGGTGTGTGCCGGGAGCGGCAGACTCACCGACCGGGCACCGGAACCGCGTCTGCCGCCGCCGACCGGTTCGACCGTGCTCTCGGCGGGCGCACCCGCGAGGTGTTCGGTCCAGAATCCCAGCTCGTCGGTCGCCGCGGGCGCTGTCGCACTCTCGACGGCGTGGTCGCGGTAGTCGAGAGCGGCCGCATCCCAGGTCTCGGCGCGGCCGGCGCGTCGTTCTCGGTAGGCCTGCGCCAGGTCGCCGACGAGGGTCGGCAAGGAAGCGCCGTCGGCGGCGATGTGATGCACGACGAGCAGGAGGATGTGCGTCGCGGTCTCGCCACGCGCACCGGGGTCCGCGACGACCGTGGCACGCAGCGGCGCCTCGGTGGTCGGGTCGATGGGCGTCGACGCGAGGCGCGCGATCTCGCTCATCAGTGCGTCGGGGTCCGCGGGGACGACGGGGGTCAGCGAGCCGACGACGGCCGCGGGATCGTCGAGCACCCGGCCCGTCGGTGTCCCGTCGACCGCCTCGAAGACCGTCCGCAGGCTGGTGTGCCGGGCGACGACATCGGTGAGTGCGCCGCGGAGGGCCTCGAGATCGATGTCCCCGGTCAGTCGCAGGACGAAAGGCATCAGGTACTCGGTCGACGCGGGGTCGGCCGCCGCCAGCGACCACAGGCGGCGCTGGACCGGCGCGAGCGGGAATGTCTCCCGTCGGACCGGGCGACCCGACGACTCGTCGGACTCCGCGGTCGGCGCCCAGTCGGCCGGCAGGCTGATCAGGTCCGCGAGGGCTTCGGCGGTCGGGTGGTCGAAGACGTCCCGGACGCGGAGGCGGCCGTCGGCCGACACGCGGTTGATCCGACTGACCAGAGTGGTCGCCTGCAGCGAGGTGCCACCCAGCAGGAAGAAGTCGTCGGTGGCACCGATCTCCTCGCGGGCGAGGCCGAGCACGTCGGCGATGATGCCGACCAGCGCGGTCTCGGCATCACCGCGCGGTGCGCGACCGACGGACGACATGCTGCTCGACGACGGCTCCGGCAGTGCCCGATGGTCGAGCTTGCCGTTGCCGGTCAGCGGGATCTCGTCCAGCACGACGATCGCGGACGGGACCATGTGGCGCGGCAGGCGGCTGCGGACCGATTCCAACACCTGTGCGCTGTCCAGTGTTTCCGGGGCGTCTGCAGTGCCGGCCGCCCCGCCCGACCGCGTCACGTAACCGACCAGGGTGGCCGATGCGCTCTCGCCGCGGACGACGGTGGTGGCGAAGTCGATGCCGTCCACGGCCGCCAGTGCCGCACTCACCTCGTCGAGTTCGATGCGGAAACCGCGGACCTTCACCTGGTTGTCACTGCGACCGTGGTAGGTCAGCGCGCCGTCGGCGTCGCGGTGCACGATGTCACCGGTGCGGTACATGACGGCGCCGTTTCCGTCGGGGGAGGCCACGAACCGGCCGGCGGTCAGACTGCGGCGCCCCAGGTAGCCCCGTGCCACTCCCGGCCCGCTGAGGTAGAGCTCGCCGGGAACGTGGTCGGGCAGCGGGCGCAACCGATGGTCGAGGACGAGAGCGGTGCATTCGTGGACCGGCGTGCCGATGGTGATCGGCTCACCCGGGCGCAGCGGCGCCGACATCGTCGCGACGATGGTCGTCTCGGTCGGTCCGTAGGAGTTGATGTAGCGACGGCCGGTTCCCCAGCGCGCCACGAGTTCCGGGGTGCTGGCCTCGCCGCCCACGCCGAGGGTCTTCAGGTGGGGGAGCGGATGGGGTGCCGCGGCGGCGAGGGCCGACGGCGTGATGAACGCGTGGGTGACCTCGCGCTCGTCGAGGAACTCGACGAGTTCGTCGCCGCCGTAGATCGTCGTCGGTGCCACCACCATCGTCGCGCCGGACTCGACCGCGAGGAGGAACTCCAGCATCGATGCGTCGAACGAGGGGGAGGCGAACAGCAGGGTGCGATCGCCGGGGCCGACCTCGTACCGCTCCCGCTGGGTCTGGGCGAATGCGGCCAGGCCGCGGTGGGACACGCTGACGCCCTTCGGTTTTCCGGTGGAGCCGGAGGTGTAGACGATGTAGGCGATCGAATCCGGGTGCCGGGCCGGGGGCCGGAAGCCAGCGCGCTCGCCGGTGCGCAGATCCTCCGGGGTCAGCCACCAGATGTCGTGCGGCACATCGCGACGGTGGTCGGCGCTGCTGATGCCGAGGATGGCGCCCGAATCGGCGATCATGTGGGCGATCCGCTCGGCCGGGTAACGCATGTCGACCGGCAGTGCGGCCGCGCCCGCCTTCGTCACGGCCCATGTGGCGACCACCGATTCCAGGCTGCGATCGACGGCGATCGCGACCACGTCCTCGGTGCCGACCCCGAGCTCGCGCAGCGTGAGTGCCCAGCGCGCGGAGATCCGATCGATCTCGGCGTAGGTCAGCGTGCGGTCTCCGTCCTCGACCGCCACGCGATCGGAGTGGTCGATGACGGTGTCGGCGAGGATGTCGGCAAGATGCCTCGGCTCGATCGAGCCGTGGTCGCGGACCTTGGGTTCGGCGGCGGCCGCGAGATCGGCCGCCCCGGTGAGGTCGTCGAGAGGTGTCGACGGATCCGCGGCGACCTCGCGTGTGAGATCGACGAACATCCGGGCCAGTTCGCTGACGCGGTCATGCGTGTGGACATCGGTCGCATAGGTGAACCGCGCGCGCCCGTCGCGGAGTCGCAGTTCGAGGTCGAACCGGGCGGCCCCGGTCTCGATCTCCTCGGCGACGACCTGCAGGCCGGGCAGATCCACCCTGGTGTGGTCCGGTTCGAGGGTGTCGGAGACCCCGGCGTCGAACGCCAGCGCGATCTGGAATATCGGATGCCGGTCCGTGCGAGGCGGATTGAGCATCGAGACGATCTGCTCGAACGGCATGTCGGCGCCCGCCAGCGCGTCCAGATCGCGGCTGCGGACGGAGTCGAGCAGGGCCGCGAACCCCTGGCTCCCGTCGACCGGGGTCCGGAGGACGACCGAGTTCACGAACATGCCGACGATGTCGGCGAGCCGGGGATCGGCGCGTCCGGCGACGGGTGTGCCGATCACGATGTCCGACGCCGAACCGGCGACATGAACCTGCGGGTCGGCGTTCAGCCGATGCAGCAGCGCGGCGAACACCGCATGCACGCACATGAATTCGGTCGCCCGGCCGCCGCCCAGTGCGGACAGGCGGCTGCGTAGTTCGGCGTCGAAGTCGACCTCGACCACGCCCGCGGTGCGGGCGGACCCGCTCGGCGCGTCGGGCACGAGGATCGGACCGACATCGATCCCGTCCAGGTCCAGTCGCCACCGGTCGGCCAGATCGGTTCGGGTCTCGAGGTGATCGGCCTGCCAGCGCAGGTAGTCGCGATAGTCCAGGGCCGGCGGAGCGGCGGTGACCGCGGCTTCGGTATCGTTCTCGGCCGCCGTCCGCAGTTCGGCGTAGGCGGTGGTGATGTCGCGGTGCAGCGGCACCATGGACCAACCGTCGGCAGCGATGTGGTGGATGACAAGGGTCAGCTTGTGATGCGCGGTGTCACTGTCGATCCGGTGCAGTGCGACGCGCAGCGGTACGTCGACGGTCAGGTCGAACGGGCGACGCGCCAGCGCCTGCGCCTGGGCCGGCCACTCCGCCGAAGTCGTCTCGACGACGGTGAGTTCGGTCTGCACCTCGTCGGTGGAACGTACGTCCAGGTCGGGGCGCCCGTCGTGCTCGGGGTAGACGGTGCGCAGCATCTCGTGTCGGTCGACGGCGTATCGGAGCGCGCCGGAGAGGGCGTCCACGTCGAGATCGCCACGGAGATCCAGCGCGAAGGCGATGGCGTAATCGGCTGTCGACGAACCGTTGTCGTTGTCGGCTCGACCCGGATCGGCGTCAGCACCGCCCGCGAGCTGGTTGAGGAACCAGAGCTGCTGCTGCGCGGGTCCCGGTTGCGCGGGGCTGTCCGGATCGTGCCGGAGGTCGGCGAGCGTCCGCGCCTCGACGAGGGCGGTGTCACCCTCGTCGGCGCCGCCGAGCCGGGCGATGCCGGCGACGGTCGAGTGGTCGAAGACCTCGCGGACGGGGACTCGTCGCCCGGTGAGATTCTCGAGTGCGCCGACGATCTGGGTCGCCAGCAACGAGTTGCCGCCGAGGTCGAAGAAGTCGTGATCGCGGCCGATGGTGCCGCGTTCCAGCTCGAGACGCTCGGCGATCAGATCGGCGACCGCCTGCTCCAGGGGGTTGCGCGGCGCGACGAACGCCACGTCGCCGTCCACCGATCCCGGCTCCGGCGCGGGCAGTGCCCGGAGGTCGACCTTGCCGATCGGGGTCGTGGGGATCTCGTCGAGCTCGATGATCGTCGACGGGATCATGTGCCGGGGCAGGCGCTGCGCCAATCGGTCTCGCACCGCGGCGGCCTGCCCGTGGGCGCCCGCGGTCACGGTCACGTAGGACACGAGATGGGCGCGGTCGCCCTCGCCATGCGTGGTGGTGACCGCCGCCCGCACCGACTCGTCAGCGACCAGGGCGGCGTCGATCTCACCGAGTTCGATGCGGTGCCCACGGATCTTGGTCTGATGGTCGGCCCGCCCGCGGAACTCGAGTTCGTGATCGGAGGTCCACCGGACCAGGTCGCCGGTTCGGTACATGCGCTCGCCGGGATCGCCGTAGGGGTTGGCGATGAAGCGCTTGGATGTCAGCGGTCGGACGCCGTGGTACCCGCGGGCGAGATGCTCACCGGCGATGTACAACTCGCCGATCGCGCCGGGGGCGACCGGACGCAGGCGCTCGTCCAGGACCAGCGCGGAGATGCCGCGGATGGGCCGGCCGATGGTCAGCGTCGTGTAGTCGGGGCTGATCGGCGCCGACACCGCGGCCACCACGGTGGTCTCGGTGGGACCGTAGGCGTTGAACAGCTTCGGGCCGGTCGACCAGGTGCGGACAACCTCGGAGTTCGGGTGCTCGCCGCCGATGACGAGTGCCTCGAGATCGGGGACGTCGTCCGGGGACATGGTCGTCAGCACCGACGGGGTCAGGAACGCGTGCGTGATCCGCGCATCGCGCATCAGCTCGGCGAGCTCGATGCCGCCGACGATCCCCGGCGGCACGATGTGCATGGTCGACCCGGCGGAGATCGCCATCAGGATCTCGAGTACCGACGCATCGAAACTCGGCGACGCCATGTGCATCGTCCGACTGGTGGGCGTGATCCCGTACTGCGTGACCTGTTGCGCGCCGAAATCGGCGAGTCCGCGGTGGCTGACGACGACGCCCTTGGGCGTGCCGGTGGTCCCCGATGTGTAGATCAGGTAGGCGGGCTGGTCGACGTCGAGGACGCCTCGACGCTCCGAATCCGCGATGGGCGCCGCTGATTCGGCGTCGATCCAGTCGCGGATCGCGGGGTCGTCGAGGACGACTGTGCTCAGAGCGGGCCCGGCGCCGGGATCGGACGACCGATCGGTGACGAGCAGTCGTGCGCCCGAGTCGGTCAGCATGTGTTCGATGCGGCCGGACGGATACGCGGGATCGACCGGGAGCCAGGCGGCTCCGGTGCGGGCGATCGCCCACATCGCGACAATCCACTCGACACTGCGCGGAAGTGCCACGGCCACATGGTTCTCAGGTCCGGCGCCACCGTCGATGAGCGCCCGCGCCAGCTGGTTCGACGCCGCGTCGAGTTCACGGTAGGTCAGCGACCGGATCCCGTCGGTCACCGCGACGCGGTGCGGCGAGGACTCCGCGGCCGCCGACAGCAGCCGCGTCAGGTGCTCGACCGGACGGCGGCCTTCGCCGACTGCCGGGACGAGATCGAGACGCTCGTGCAGGTCGAGCACCGGCAGGTCGCCGATCGGGGCGCTCGGGTCCGCGGTCGCCGCCTCCAGCATGCGGCCCAGGCGCGAACCGAGTCCGGCCACCGTGTCCCGGTCGAAGAGAGCGGTGGCGTAACCGATCTCGAGGGTGAGGCCGGCGGGCTCGCCGGTCGCCCCGCGCACCTCGGTGAACGTGAACTGCAGATCGAAGGTGGTGCGACCGGTGTCCACGCGGGATGCGGTCGCCGAGAGCCCGGCGAAGTCGAGCCGGATGGCGGAGCGGTCCTCCAGGGCCATCGACACCTGGAAGTACGGGTGGACATTGCCCGAACGGGCCGGGTTCAGTTCGGTCACCAGCCGGTCGAACGGCATGTCGGCGTTGTCGAACGCGTTCAGATCGGTGTCCCGGACATGTGCCACCAGGTCGGCGAACGGCAGGTCCTTGTCGACGACGGTGCGCAACGCCAGCGTGTTGACGAACATGCCCACGAGGTCGTCGAGGTCGGCGTCGCCGCGTCCGGACACCGGTGTGCCGATGATGACGTCCGAGGACTGCGCGAGGGAACGGAGCAGGAGCGCCACCGAGGCGTGGAGCACCATGAAGACCGTGGCGTCGGCCTCGGTCGCGATGGTCCGGATCGCGCCGTAGGTGTCGGGGTCGATGGTCGAGGTCACCGACGATCCGGACCGGCCGGTCACCTCCGAATCCCGGCTTCGGGGACGGTCCAGGGGCAGCTCGGTCTCGCCCGGCGCCCCGTCGAGGGTGTCCCGCCAGAACTCGAGTTCGGCTGCGGCATGCGGACTCTCGTCGAGCCATGCGTGACGTGCGGCGCTGGTCTGCGAGTAGGAGACCGGCAGCTGCGTCCATTCGGGCTCGGCGCCGTCGCGGCGGGCGCGGTAGGCCGTGGCCAGGTCGCCGGCGAGGGGGGCCAGCGACCAGCCGTCGGCCGCGATGTGATGGACGACCATCGTGAGTCGATGATCGTCGTCGGCGGTACGGACGAGGCGCGCACGGACGGGGATCTCGGCGGCCAGATCGAAGGGGAGCGAGGCGAAGTCGCGGTCCGGGCACTGGGCGACGTCACCGGTCGCGAGGACCGGCAGGTCGACGTCGACCGCGTCCGGGTCGATCGCGGAGATGCATGCCACACCGTCGATCTCGGCGACGACGCTGCGCAGCGGCTCGTGTCGGCGGACGACGTCGACCAGGGCCGTCCGGAGTGCGTCGGTGTCGAGTGCGCCGACGAAGCGGACGGTGAACGGCATGTTGTAGGTCGCCGAGGACGCGGAGTCCAACCGTGTCGCGAGCCACAGCCGATGCTGGGCCGGGGACAGCGGCACGGCTCCGGAGACGGTCCGCCCGGCGGTGTCGTCGGAGGGGACCGAGGCGGAGCCGACGGCCGGCTCATCAGTGTCGACGCCCAGGTCGGAGAGGGCCGCTACTAGGCCGGCGAGGTCGTCGGCGTCGAACACCGTACGGATCCCGATCCGATGGCCGGTGGCGCGGGACAGCCGCGAGGCCATCCGTGTCGCCGACAGTGACGTCCCGCCGATCTCGAAGAAGTTGTCGCTCAGCGACACCGACGCCGGAGCCGTGGCGGGAGCCTCGTTCGCCACCTCGTCGGACATGCCGTCGCGCAGGTCGAGCACATCGGCGACGGTCGCCACGACGAAGCGCTCGAGCGCGGTACGCGCGGGGACGAACTCGCGGTGGGTCCGCAGGTCGGGCCGCGGCAGCGCACGGCGGTCGAGCTTGCCGTTGGCAGTGGTGGGCAGTGCGTCGAGGACCATGATCGCGGTGGGGATCATGTGATCCGGTAGCGCGGTTCGGAGTTCGGCGCGTACGTCAGTGTCGGTGAGTCCGGTGCCGGTGACGTAACCGACGATCGTGGGCTCACCGGCGACCAGATCGTCCCGGATGACCACGCCCGCGGCGGTCACGCCGTGCAGCCGGCTGAGGGTCGACTCGATCTCGCCGAGTTCGACCCGCTGGCCGCGGATCTTGACCTGTGAGTCGGTGCGACCGAGGTACTCCAGCTCGCCGGCGGCGTTCAGACGGACGAGATCGCCGGTGCGGTAGAGCCGTTCGCCCGGCACGGCCGGCGAGGCGACGAACCGTGATGCGGTCAGGTCCGCGCGGGAGCGATAGCCGCGGGCCAGCTGGATGCCGCCGAGATAGAGTTCGCCGATCGCGCCGGGCGGTTGCGGCCGCAGGCGGTGGTCGAGCACGTGGACACCGGTGTTCCACACCGGGGAGCCGATCGGGATGACCGGGACGTCGGCGCGGCAGTGGTCGTGGTGGGTGACGTCGATCGCGGCCTCGGTGGGGCCATAGAGGTTGTGGATCGGAGCGGACGTCAGCATCGCGGCGGCACCGACCGTCGCGGGAGTCAGAGCCTCACCGCTGGTGAAGATGCGGCGCAGGCTCGTCAGCTCCGATGCATCGTCGGCGTCGAGTGCCGCGGTGAAGGCGGCGAGCATCGAGGGCACGAAATGCAGTGTCGTGACGCGGTGTTCGGCGATCACGTCACGCAGATACCAGGGGTCGCGATGACCGTCGGCAGTCGGTACGACCAGTGCCGCGCCGGTGGTGAACGGCCAGAAGAACTCCCAGACCGACACGTCGAAGGTGGACGGGGTCTTCTGCAGCACCCGGTCGTCCGGTGCGAGCTCGTAGCGGGCCTGCATCCACGCGAGGCGGTTGACGATGGCGCGGTGGGTGATGACCACGCCCTTCGGCTTGCCGGTGGAACCGGAGGTGAACAGCACGTACGCGGCCGTGTCGGGGTCCGGGGGCGTTGTCGCCGCGGCGACCCCTTCGTCGGCACGCAGTTCGGCCAGCACCGTGTCGGTGATGACGAGGTCGGGGGCGGCCACCTCGAGGATGTGCCCGAGCCGGTCCGCCGGCTCGGCCGGGTCGATCGGCAGGAATGCGCCGCCGGCACGGATCACCGCGTGCAGCGCCAGGATCTGGTCCGTGCTGCGGGGCAGCTGAACGCCGACGACGCTCTCCGGACCGATCCCGCGCCGGGTGAGTGCCGCCGCGAGCTGTGTTGCCGCGTCGGTGAATTCGCGATGGGTGAGTGATCGCCCGTCCTGCGCGTCGGTGAGCGCGGTGTCGTCGGGGTGGGCCCGGGTCGCGTCGTCGAGCAGGTCGACGAGGGTGGTGGTGCCGTGGTCGACCCGTTCCCCGGTCATGCGCTCGGGTAGCGCTTCGCGTTCGGCGTCGGTCAGGAGGTGCAGGTCCGACATCCTCGTGTCGCCGGGCGCACCGACGAAGGCGGTCACGAAGTCGACGAGACGACGGTGGTGGGTGGTGATGTCGTCGTCCGGGTAGATGTTCGGATTCGCCTCGAGGTCCAGGGTCATCCCGCCGTCGAGGCTGTCGTACACGTTGACCGACAGGTCCTCGATCGGTCCGGTGGACAGGACGTGCAATTCGCCCTTGAGCGGGCCGAAGTCGATGTGCTGGAAGAACAGCATGACGTTGACGAGCGGGCCGAAGAAGCCACGCCGCGCCCCCGCTGCCCCGAGGATCTGGGAGGTGATGTCCTCGTGCCGGAACTTCTGGTGCCGGACGGCGGCCTTGATCTCCGCGTTGACCGATTTCAGGAGATCGGTCACGGTGGCGGAATCGTCGTGGAGCGCGATACGCAACGGGACGACGTTGGAGGTCAGACCCGCCGAGGTGCGCAGCACGTCGCGGTCGCGGGCCGCGACCGGCAGGCTCAGCATGGCCTCGTCGCGGTCGGTGTAGCGCGCGACGTAGGCGGCCACCGCAGCGGTGATGACCGACGCCGGCCGGACCCGGTGGCTGTGTCCGAGCTCGCGGATCCGGGCGACGAGGGTGTCGTCGAGGACCGCCGATCGGACGACCGACAACGGCGCGGCCGGAGCGGAAAGGCTGGTGAGAGTGGTCATCTCGGGCATATCGGTCAGATGGGACGCCCAGTGCTCGCGGTCCTCGGCGAACTTGGCGGAGGCACGGTACTCGCGGTCGAACTCGGCGATGTCGACCATCGACGCGGTGTCCGCGATCGGCGGCGGCGTTCCGTTCACGATCGCCGTGTAATGCGAGGCGACACGAAGCATCATGTACATCGCGGCATAGCCGTCGAAGCCGATGTGGTGACCGTGGCAATACCAGATCGAGTGTCCGGGACCCACTTTGAGCAGGTGTGTCTCGAGGATGTTGTCGGCGAAGACGTCTGAGCTGGCACTGCGCCGGCGGTCGATCCAGGCCAGTGCGGCCGCGCGCGGGTCCTCGGCGTCAGAGAAGTCCTGTCGACCCAGCACCACGTGCTGCGACCGGTCGAGAACCATCATCGGTTCGCCGTCGTCGGTCGGGATCAGCCGCAGCAGCGGGGCCTCGGTCTCACTCTCGGTGAGGGTGACAGCACGCTGCATGATGTCCGGATCGACGTCGACGAGTGGGTCGTCACCGCTCTCGCCCTGCGGACCCGATGTGTCGCCGCGGAATTCGACGAACGCGTCGATGGTCATCGGCACGTCCGGCTCGAGCTGCTGGGCGTAGAAGATGCCGCGCTGAGCGGCGGTCATCGGGATCGTCAGGTCGGTGTCGATGTCGGTAGCAACGGTGTTCCGGACCGCGTCGTCTGTGGTCACGCGTGCCTCCCCTGTGAGTGCGTGCCCGCACGGCAGCGTCGAACCCGGCTCGGACTGGGGGATTCGAACTCCGGTCATCGCTCACGGGGCTGGTGGCCCCGAGTCGAGGACTTGCCGTCAGGCCGCGGTTGTCGGACTGAACTGCGGAGCCCGGGGAGCATGGTGACCGTTCGGCTCACGATCGGCAGCCGAGAATTACCCCCGGCGCTGACACGCCCCCCGTGTTTCGCTCCCTTCCGGCTCGCACTGATTGCTCGCCGGACGGGCTTGTGTCTGGTCGATCTCGTCTCATGGGTGCTTCGCGTGGCGGTGCACCCCAGATGGGTCAGTGCGCGGAAAATTTTGCCGGCCCGGCGTCATCCGAAACCCCCGCGCGGTCGCCGGGACCATCGATTTGGCCGGGACCTGGGCATTCCCCTACACTTGTGGGGTTGCCTGCGGCACCGCTGTGTCGCGAATCGGCTCACGAACCCACTGGGGCGGACGGCCCGGGTGTCACAACCTGGTCAAAACCCCAGGCAGGCGTGTGTTCGATGGCAACAGACCGTGTGCGTCGGGTCGGAAATCCGCCGTACATAAGAAGCCAGGTCAAGGAGACTAACGAGTGATTCAGCAGGAATCCCGCCTGCGAGTCGCCGACAACACCGGTGCCAAGGAGATCTTGTGCATCCGCGTGCTCGGCGGTTCCTCGCGGCGCTACGCCGGCATTGGCGACGTCATCGTCGCCACTGTCAAGGACGCCATCCCGGGCGGCAACGTCAAGAAGGGTGAGGTCGTCAAGGCCGTCATCGTGCGCACCACCAAGGAGCGCCGTCGTGCGGACGGAAGCTACATCCGCTTCGACGAGAACGCCGCCGTCATCCTCAAGGGTGAGAGCGACCCCCGCGGAACCCGCATCTTCGGCCCGGTCGGCCGCGAGCTGCGTGAGAAGAAGTTCATGAAGATCGTGTCGCTGGCACCGGAGGTGATCTGACATGAAGGTCCACAAGGGCGACACCGTGATCGTCATCTCGGGCAAGGACAAGGGCGCCAAGGGCAAGGTCATCCAGGCCTTCCCGAAGACCCAGCGTGTCCTCGTCGAGGGCGTCAACCGAATCAAGAAGCACACCGCCGCGTCGGCCAACGAGCGCGGTGCCTCCTCCGGCGGCATCGTGACCCAGGAAGCCTCGATCCACGTCTCGAACGTGATGGTCGTGGACTCCGACGGCAACCCGACTCGCGTCGGCTACCGCGTCGACGAGGAAACGGGCAAGAAGGTCCGGATCTCGCGCAAGAGCGGGAAGGACATCTGACATGACCTCTACTGAACCCAAGATCCAGCCGCGCCTGAAGACTCGCTACCGCGAGGAGATCAAGGACACGCTGAACAAAGAGTTCGAATACCCCAACGTGATGCTGATCCCGGGCGTCGTGAAGGTCGTCGTGAACATGGGCGTCGGCGACGCCGCCCGTGACGCGAAGCTGATCAACGGCGCCGTCGAGGATCTGGCCAAGATCACCGGCCAGAAGCCGGAGATCCGTCGCGCTCGCAAGTCCATCGCACAGTTCAAGCTGCGCGAGGGCATGCCGATCGGTGCGCGCGTCACCCTCCGTGGCGACCGCATGTGGGAGTTCCTGGACCGTCTCGTGTCCATCGCTCTCCCGCGTATCCGCGACTTCCGCGGACTGTCGGACCGTCAGTTCGACGGCAACGGCAACTACACGTTCGGCCTGAACGAGCAGTCGATGTTCCACGAGATCAACATCGACAACATCGACCGGCCCCGCGGTATGGACATCACCGTCGTGACGTCGGCCACCACGGACGACGAAGGCCGGGCGCTGCTGCGTGCCCTGGGCTTCCCGTTCAAGGACAACAACGTTAAGGACAACTGACATGGCAAAGAAGGCTCTGGTCAACAAGGCCAACAAGAAGCCCAAGTTCGCCGTGCGGGCCTACACCCGGTGCAACAAGTGCGGCCGCCCGCACTCGGTGTTCCGCAAGTTCGGCCTGTGCCGAATCTGCCTGCGCGACATGGCGCACGCCGGCGAGCTGCCGGGCGTGCAGAAGTCCAGCTGGTGACTCTCACCCCCAGGATTTCGTAGCACGAATGCGCTCATGGAGCGCATTCGTGCTACCGATTCCCCAGCGGCCCCATCTCGCTTCGGCGAGGTGGGGCCGTTGTCGTGTCACTGCTGAGCGAGCCACTCCTCGATGAGGTCGGGGACGCTCTCGATCGACGCGGTGAGCGAACGCTGATAAATGCGGTTGACGATGGGATCGGCCATCTTGCCGAACACCCCGCCGAAACCGGTCGAGGACGTGATCCGACACGTCACCCGGACGCCGTCGGAGGTCTCCTCCAAAGAGATGCGCGTGGTGAACGGGAACGGCGCTTCGACGGTCTGGAACTCCGTCTCCTTACAGGTGTCGACGCGGGTGAACTCTCCCCGCCAGTCCACCGTCCGACCGAGGACGGCCGTCTTGCCCTTCCACTGTGAGCCGACGGCGAGTGGCCCATCGGTCAGCGGAGTGACCTCGACGGTTCCCGGTAGGTAGGCGGTGGTGTGTTCGGGAGCGGACATGTACTCCCAGACGATGTCGAGTGGTTGCTGGACTGTGACGGATGCGCTGGATTCGGGCATGACGGAACCCTTTGTGTGCGAACGATTGTGGGTCGGCAGGGCCGGAGCCACGCCGCACACCGTCTCGGGGCGGGTGGTGATCACGGTCCGAACGAGATGCATCCGCCGGTCAGAGCACTCCCCGTCGGCCGCGAAGGCTACGTCCGAATTGTCCCCGATTCGTATGTCTAACAAAGACTTTCATGAACGTCGTCCTCATGGATTTCTCCGTCGGAGATCGATCGCTCGTGGGCTGATGCCGACATCGCACTCCTCGGACCGCGTCGTCGTCAGCGGGTGGCGGCCCATTCGTCGACCAGGCGCGGCAGCTTCTTCGCGTTCGCGGCGAGCGACCGCTGATACGCGCGGATCGCCAGCGCGTCGGCGAGCTTCCCGACCGCCCCGCCGACGCCGGCGTTGCGGATGCGATAGGTGAGTTCGACGCCGCGACCAACCTCCGCGAACGTGGCCGAGATGGCGAACTCGAGCGGTGACTCCGTGGAGGAGAACTCGGTGGCGGTGTGCGCATCCACCCGCGTGAACTCGCCGGTCCAGTCGACGGCGCGGCCGAGCCCCTTCATCTGGCCGCGCCAGACGGACCCGACCGAGACCGGCCCGTCGGTGACGGTCTCGGCGCCGATCACGCCGGGCGTCAGCGCCGCGACGTGCTCCGGGATGAGGCAGTACTCCCACACCGTGGTGAGGGGTTGTCGGACGAGGACGGTCGCACTGGCTTCGGGCATGGCCTCGACGTTACCCGCCCGCCGGATTCGGTAGCCAAGTATGTTCTATGACATCGCTTTTCGCTACGAGACCCGGTGGGCCACAGCGCCCGAGGATCCCGCCCAGCACACCACCGGTGCCGAGCCCGGCCGCTGTGAGGCCCCACCTCCCACCAAGGAGGTGGGGCCTCACGCTTTTCGCCCGCACCACAGGCCGGGCGTGAACACTATGGAGTTCTCAAAGGGCATGCGCGGTCCGACGGATCGGTGCGCGAAGGTGCCGAGCAGGGCGTCGCCCTCGTCGGGATTCGGCTTCAGCAGTGTTGACGCCCGGGTCTTCTCGGGCCGCTCGCGTATGCGAGCCGGTCATCGATCACCGAGGTGGATCGATCAGGCTGCGGCCCGGTCATCGAGAGTCATGGTGCGGCGGTTGTACGCCGGGAGTGGCGTTCGCAGCCGGTCGATCGATGCGGGTGGGATCAACCAGGGGTGGCGGTCGGTGCCCATGACGATGTCCCATTCGCCGGCATGGATGTGGGCATGGCAGGACGCGCAGAGCAGGCACCCGTTGTCGAGGTCCGCCCCTGCTCCAGAACTCGATGTGGTGGACCTGGGTACGCCCGGCCGGCGCCCCGCATTTGATGCAGCCTTGATCGCGGATGATGATCGCTCGCCGCAGGTGCGCCGGAAACAGTCGCTTGCTGGTGCCCATCTGCAAGGGGACGTTGTCGCCGTCGATCACGACATCGGTGATCGTGGAGTCGCACGCCAGCAACCTCGCGGTGGTGAGACTGATAGAGCCCATCCACAACAGGCTCGCCTTGTCCGGAGCGGTCGCCGGCAGCAGCACGCTGACGTGGGTCTTAGGTGGTGTGGCGAGGCTGGTGTCGGCCACGGCCGCGGCATCGAGGATGAGTTCCAGGGCGTCCGAGTTACGGGCGCCGGGCGTCCGAGAATCGTCGGATCCGTCGGGCTCCGGTCGCGGACTGTTCAGGGATTCGATTGCAGCGGTCAGCTTTTCGGCGATGACCGTGTCGAGGTCGCCACGTACGCGGAGCCTGCCGTCGCCGGTCGGTGTGAATGTGAACTCGTTGATGGTGCGGTCTTCGCCAGGCGGTAGCCCGCCGGTGATGGCCGCATACTCGTTGCCCAGTTCGCGGGCTCTCCTCGCGATCTGCGCAGGGGTGGCTCCGGACATCGCCTGGGCGATCAATGCCTGCTCGACTTCTGCTCGTTCCTCGATGAAGACACCCTCGGGTGCTCGACGCTCGACGTGCGCGATACCGGTGACGATGGCGTCGGCATGTTCGCCGGGGATGGCGCCGTCGGCGGTGTAGCCGGGTAGCTGCGTAAGCCGGGGGTGGCAATTGCCAATCCGTAACCAGCGGTGTGCGATTGTGGGGGCCGCGCCCATGGCGATCAAGAGGATGGATGTCTTGCCGGTCGATTCTCGGGCGACTCCGAGGCGGTCGAGAGTGGCGGCGCCGACGGCGGCATGGTGGTCCACGATGGCGCGGAGTTCGATCAGCAGGGTCATCGCGGTGTGCGCTTGACGAGCGGTTGGCTCTGCGCCACCAGGTGCGAGATCCCACAGCGACTCGCGAATCGCGGTCAGCACAGCGAGATACCCCTCACCGTCGAGGTGTTCGGCACCTTCGGTCTCTCGGCACGGCGTGGTGGCGAGTGTTGTTGTCATGACGAACCTTCCACATCACAGGACAGAACTGGAGGTAGGGCTTCTCGTCATCGTTGGTTCGACACCGGCGTAACCGCTTGCCGATATGCGTCTTTCATCTGTGGCCTCTAGGAACTCACTGTATCCGGGGGCACCGACAAGGAGAGAACGGTCGATGGCCCGGCCTCCGCAACTCAGGCTGATCACCTGGCCGCTCGCCTGCTCAGCGTCGGCGTCGGGCCGCCTTGCGCCGCTGGGCCCGGTTCATTCCGGGGTGCGGGTAGATGACGCGCGGACTGTCGCCACCGGTCGCTCGCGGGTCGTGCACGCCCATCACGAATTGGTGTTCCGGGGCAAGGGTGTAACCCTCATCCCACGGATAGCTGCCCAGATCGTCAGGCCACACCGCCTGCAAGACCGGAGCATCGGGGTAGAGGACGTTGGTGACGATGAGATCGGATTTGTCCACCAGTTCGATCACGGTGACCGGAACCTCAAATGAATCTAGTTGTATCGGAACAGAATTCGACACGATCGAGTGCCAGTCATAGGTGTGGAACACGCTGCCAGCTCGTAGAGAACCGATGCACTCGTTCGTGCATCCAGTCCGTACACCGCCAACTCGGGGAGGTCGTGTAAGCGCAGGCCGGTGGTGTACGCGAAAGAGCAGTCAGGTGCTTCGCATTCGGGAGATTGACACGTGCACTGGTCACTGACGGCCGTCACTGCCCAACCGTAGCGCCGGATGCGGTCGAGCGTCTCGCGCACCAGCGGGTCGGGGTGCCAGCGGGGCAGACCCCGCAGATCGGAGAAGTGGTGGGCCATGCTCGCTCCTGGTGTTCGAAGGTGGAGCGTAGTAGAGCAGGCGGCACCGACAACTTCGGAAGACGTGCCGAGTTCCGCCTCGTCAGCGCCCGAGGATGCCACCCAACATGCCGCCGGCCCCTGACCCGGCCGACCCGCCGCCACCGGTCCCGCCGACGAACCCGCCGGGCGGGAGTTCGGACGGCTGCACGACGACGAACCCGCGGCCGGAGAACTCGAGGGTGAACCGCTCGCCGGTGCTGCGTCCCATCAGGGTGCCGAGGTTGAACGAGTCGTTGGACTTCACCGAGGTGCGCAGGCTCGACGACCACGCGACCGCGGCCTGGGGGTCGGCATAGGTCGCGGCGTCGACGTTGAGGACGACCGGGGTGCCGTCGGTGGTGATGGCGATCCGGCCGCGCCCGGTGAAGACGCAGTTGAACAGTCCGGCGTTGCTCATCGCGCCGGCACCCTGCACACGGGCGATGTCGTAGGACAGCGAGGAGTCGAAGGCAAGGACGTTGGCGCCGTTGATGGTGAGGCCGTCGGAACCGTCGAGGTCGATGAGGTGCACGTCCGACGCCGCATCGGCGAGGAACAGGTCGCCCTGTCCGGTGACCTTCATCAGCGGAACGCCCTCGCCGGTCATCGCCTGACGCATCATCCGTCCGAGGCCGCCCGAGCCGAGCGCCTCGAACTTCAGGTTGCCCTGGTAGGCCACCATCGAGCCGGTGCGGGCCATGACCTCACCGGCGAGGCCGACCCGGCACATCTTGCTGCCCTGCTTCTGGATGCCCTGCCCGGTGACCTCGGCGTGGGACGGCGCGAACAGATCGCTGTGCATGGGAACTCCCTGTGGTTGGGCGGTGACCGGGGGCCGGGGCGGAGGCGGCGGTGCGGACGGTGTATTCCATTGCGGGGCTGGTGGTTCGGGTGTCGACGGCGGCGCGGTTGGCGTCGACGCGGCCGGCGGCCAGGGCTGCGGATCGGTGACTCGCCGAGGCCGACCAGGAGGCGGCGTCGCGGGCTCGTCGTCGACCTCGATGCCGAAGGCGGTGGCGAGGCCCGCGAGACCGGCGTCGTATCCCTGGCCGACGGCACGAACCTTCCAGACGTCGTTGCGCCGGTAGATCTCGAGGCACACGACGGCCGCCTCGCTGGTGAGACCGGAGGGGCTGAAGACGAGTTCCGTACCGCCGCCGGTCAGCGTCGCGGTGAGGGCGCCGGCGGTCGCGAAACTCGCGGGTCCGGTCCCGTCGAGGCTCGCCGCGACGACGACCGTCGCGATCTCCCGAGGCAGCGCGGCGGTGTCGACCGAGATGATGTCGGCCGAGCCGGCAGCACGGTATCCGACGCCGGGGCCGCTGGGCTGGTTGTAGAAGACGAGGTCCGCGTCGGAGCGAACGCGACCGGCATCGGTGAGCAGGATCGCCGAGGTGTTGACCGGCGATGCCGAGCGCACCGAGACGGTCACGGCCGTCGACGGCAGCGGACGGTTCTCTCCGGCGGTCAGCGTGAGCACGGTGTCCATTGTGCCAACCATCGTCTTCTGCCGTCGGCGAAGTCGGGCCCGGCCGTCATCGTGGGCGCGGTGTCGTGGAGCGCGCCAGCTCGACGACCTCGTCCTCGGTCGGCGGACTCGCCGGGTGGTAGGTGAGGCAGAGCGGCGTCTCGGCCTTGGCGAACCGCCCGCCCTCGCTCGCGATGTAGAACGTCCCCGCCGGGAGCTTGCCGATGTCGGGAATCCTGCTGCCCTTGTTGGCGGCGAGTTCCTTGGCGCGTTCGATCTGCGTCGGATGATTGAGCAGTCCGAAGATCTGGGTCGAGGAGTTGGCCGAGATCTTGTTGTCGATGCCGGTGGGCGACTGGGTCGCGAAGATGAGCCCGAGGCCGTACTTGCGAGCCTGCGACGCCAATGCGCTCGTGCTCTTCGACGCCGCGGTCATCCGGACGGACGGGGCGAAGTTCTGCGCCTCGTCCATGACGAGCAGTCCTCCGAGTGGCCGGTCGGCGGCCGGATTCTTCTTGATCCAGGCGAACAGGGCCATCTGGAGCTGATTGACGAAACCGGCCCGCCGGTCGTCGGTGCCGAGGCCGGCGAGGTTCACGACCGACACCCGGGCCCGGAAACCCGGTGAGGGAGTGAGCAGGTACCCGGGGTCGGCCGGGGCGGCGTCACCCCCGAAGACGGGATCGATCGCCATCGAGGCCTTGAGGTTCTCCGCGAGTTCGGCGGCGAGCTTCGGGGCGTCGGCGAGGGTGCTCGCGTCGTCGGGCAGTTCGGTCAGCAGTCCGACGTAAGCCTGCAGGGCGCCGCCGCCGCGTCGTCCGAAGGCCTCCATGGACTGCTGCAGGACTGCTTGCTGCCGATAGGCTTTCGCGCTGGTCCCGATGGCCCGGGCATGCGGGATCAGGGCGCCGACGGCGGAGTCGACCGCGGCACGGAACTCGTCGGGGTTGCCGACCACCGTGCTGAAGTCGGGTAGCGGCTGGAAACTCAATGGCCGCCCCGATGCCCGACCCGGGGTGAAGACCGCGACCTCGGTGTCGTGCAGGTAGCGCTTGGCGCGCTCGCGGTCGTCGGGCGTCCACGGACGCGGGTCGGCGTCCGGCCACGGTGTCCCAAGGCGTGCGAGGTCGTTGTTCACGTCGAGGATGATCGACGAAACTCCTTGCAAGGCAGCCTCTTCGACGATGCGCCGAATCAACACCGTCTTCCCCGAACCGGATCCGGCGAACAGCGCCACATGCTTGCGCAGGGCGAACAGCGAGACGGTCACCGCCTCGCCGGTGGCGACACTTCGCCCGAGGGTGATCGACTGTTCGCTGGCGGGGGTGGTTCGCGACGACGATTCGGCGGTGTCGGACCCCGACGTCCCCGACCGAGGGCCGGTCGACCGGAACTCGTCCGTCGTCGGCTCGCGGGGTGGCGTCGTGGTCGAGCGTTCGTCCGCGGTGCCGGGCTCGTGGCGTTTGGCAGGCGTGTCCGAAGTGGTTCCCGCGGTATCCGTTGACTGCACGCCTGGCGCCGGCGCCTCGAGTGCGGGGCCCAGGATGTCGGTGAGGAAGGCGATCTCGGCAGCCGGGTTGCGGTCGGAGATCCACTCCCGGAGATGCGAGGGCCGTTCGGCCCGCAGCTGTGCCAGCGCGCTCAGCCGCTTGATGTCCTGTTCGGTCCAGGCGACGACCCGTCCGCCCCGATCGTGCAGCTCCTCGACCATCTGCCGGGTCTTGGGTCCCGTGGGCCAGGGATCCCGCCGCAGGATCACCAGGGTGCGTTCGATGTCGCCGAGGGTGAAACCGGAGGTCGTCGTCGCGCTCGACAGGCGCGTCTGGACGGCACGCGCGTTCGATGCCGCGATGGCACGGAAGCTCCAGGACTGCTCGATGTCCCGGTTCGGGTCGACGAGTTGTCGGATCCGCCCGTGCAGCGGACTCTTCGGTCCCGGCCGGGCATCGAGCTGCCAGCGGTCGGCGTCGCGGGACAGTGCCTGGATCCACGTCGCCAATCCGGCATGGAGCAGCGAGGGGACGATCCGGTCCTCGGTGTCGGGTACCAATGCGGGTAGCGGGTCGGCACGCCGGATCAACTCCGTGTACCGCTGGTCGAGCTTCGCGAACGCGGGATCGTCCGAGGTGGTCGTCGACGACGAGTCGGTTGACGACGATCCCGCAGACGACGATTCAGCAGACGACGAGCGCCCCCGAGCGGTCGCTTCCGTGTCAGGAACGTCTGTCGTGGTGCGGGATTGGGTGATCAGGGGGAGTGTGCCCTGGCCGGCGGAGGTCTTGGACGTGGCGCCGGAGAGGTCGGTGATCTCGGCGAACGTGTCGCTGCGGAGCATCGCGGCGATCTGGCGGTCCACGGTCACCATCAGCTCGCGCGGGGTGTAATCCGTGGCCGCCGTCAGTGCGGTGTCGGTGACCGGCCAGGTGGGATGGGGCGGCGTGAATCCGACGCCGGCGAAACCCGGTGCGAAACGCCGGGCGAGCAGGAGCCGGCCGAAGTCCGCACTCGTGGGCCGTTGCAGGGTGGGTGGCAACCGGAACCGATCAACCGCTGATCGCATGACGTGTCCGGCGAGGTACTCCCACGCGGCGGTGATCGAGGAGACCACACATGTGGTCCGACTCATGGTGTCGCGCACCGACATCAGGCCGTGCGCCAGTTTCTCCACCTGTGATTCCTCGCCCGGCTCGGCGGTCTTGCCGGCCTCGATCAGGGTGTCGATCTGGTCGATCGCGAGCACCGCCGCATCGTCGAAGGCGATGATCCGCGAGATGTTCTCGACGATCTCCTGATAACCGAGGCGCGCATTGCGGATGCCCCAGGCGGCCAGTTCCTCCGCGTCGTCGATGTCCAGGTGCAGAAACGCCTCGCCGAGGTCTTTGGCCGCGAAGTCGTCGGACTCCAGCAGTACGAGCGCACGCAGGATGTGCTGCGACCGGCGCCGGTGCCGCGAGTGGCGGGTGTAGACGCCGTGGACGAAGTCATCGAGGGCGGCGGGTGTCAGCGGCGCGCCGCCGGTCACGGCGTCACGTGTCCCGTCCGCGACCCCGGCGTCGATCGCGAGGCGGTGGAGGAGCTGATTCAACTGCGAGCGGTGGCGGGGCGTCGGTCGGCCGAGGTCCTCGATGATCGCCACGAGCACCGAACGCCAGAAGTCGGTGGCGTCGAGCAGTTTGACGAGGAAGAAGTACCCGCCCTCCTCTTGGACACGATGCCGGACCCGGCCCAGGAGATGGGTCTTGCCGGATCCGGCCGGGCCGCGCACCGTGACCCCGATCGGACTCCCCGACGGCGAACGACGGGCGTCGTCGAAGGAACGGATGATGTCGAAGATGGTGTCCTCGTGCAGGCCCCCGACGTGGAAGGGGTCGGCGGTGCCCCACACGTCGTCGGGGGTGTCGGCCCAGTTGAGGCGGATCGATTCCAGTGCGTGACGGGCGTCGGCGTCCATCGGATCAGCTCTCCTCGATCGCAAACAGATGGCACGGTTGCGTGCCCACCGTCACCGCGGCCGCCCGGTCGGCCGGGGTCAGCAACGCCTGGTCTTCCTGCGGGATGAGGCTGACCCCGGGTGCGCGCTGGAACTCCACCATCGTGGCGTCGAAGACCTCGTCGCTCATCCCGGGCAGGTCGGCGCGCAGATCGGTGACGAGGACGAAGTCGCCCGCCGTGACGGCTCGGGTGCGGTAGGCGGCCGCGATCTGGTCCCGGGGATCGACGGTGGACGACGCCGGGTCGGACGCAGCCGTTGCGATCGGGGTCCCGGGCTCCTCGTGGGTGGGGCGTCGGGGACGGCCGAACACCTCATGGAGACGGAGGTCCTCGTCGTCGAGGTACCGGGCGAGGCCGGCGAGGACCGCGTACATGGCCTTCGTCGGTGCAGTCGATCTCTTCGGTGGCTCGGATGTCAGTTCGGCCGCGCACCAGGCCCACCCGCGGTCGGTCAGGGTGTGGAAGTACGCGCGGCGTGCGCCGAGTCGCGAGTCGACGAGGCCGAGGGCGTTGAGATGGTTGCGGGCCGGCTTGTCCAGTGCGGCACCGAACTCCTTCAGTTCCGGGTTGGAGAGCTCTCGGGACTCGGCCAGCAGGACGAACAGCGCCGCACTCTGGATCGGCGTCAGCTGGGCGTGGTCCACGGATGCTCCTCGCGGGTCGAAGGGGGTCGGGCGGGCGTCGGTCGGGACGATGCCGGTGGTCGGGAGCGCTCGGCGATCACGGCGGCCAGCTCTGCGACGACAAGGGACGTGTCGTCGAGAACGTGGTCGTTCGTGTAACGCAGAACGAGGTACCCGGCACGCTGAAGCATGTTGTCGCGACGTCGATCTCGCGCGTACTTTACCGGGCCGCGATGATCCGCGCCGTCGACCTCCACGACCACGCGTTCACTCGGCCACAGCAGGTCGACGATCACCGCGGGGTGGAGCGGATCGAGGTCGCGCGGACTCCGGTTCCACTGTCGGTCGCGAGCCCACGGTGCACGCGCGAGGGCGCGTTCGAGGGCTTGCTCGGCCTCGCTGTGCGGTGCCGGTCTTCCTGACGGACGGGAGGCGACGAGGACGGGCCTCGCCGAGGTCGATGACGGATCGGGCAGCGCCTCCACCGGATCAGACGGCGGGAATCGCCGCCCCGCGGGTACCCCGATCCGGATCGCCGGCACCCTGGTGACCGCGGGCAGGGCGTCGGCGGTGAGCCACACGGTGAGGTCGGCGTGGTCGGCCAGCCATTCGTACGCGGCGGCGGCCGCGTGCTGGGCCCGCTCGGCCAACGCGGTGTCGGCGCGCACGGCCAGGACCACGGAACCCCGTCCGTATCCACTTCGCAAGAGGAATGTCAGCGCGCCCGCCCGGGCGTCGTCGGCGGGGCCGGGGCCGGGACGTCGCGCGCCGGCGGCCGCACGGGCCAGATGGATGACGGCGGGCGAGGGGAAGCCGGCGTCCCGGCACAGCAGGCGCGCCGTGGCCTCGGCGTCGTCTGCGTCGACCGGCCGGCCCGGCTCATGGCCCGGGAGCCAGACCGGGAAGAGGGCGACGACGATGTCCTCGAGCGCGTCGAGGACCTCTCGGACGACCTCCCGGGCGGTGCGATCGCCGGGTCCACGGTGGTCCAGGAACACCGGTAGGTCCGCCGAGACCGAGTCGACGAGGTCGGCCAGGGCGAGGCCGTCGACGTCATCGACACGTAGCACGTGCCCGGGACGCACGGCCGCGTCGAGAGCTGACGGGCGGATGTTCATCGACGCCGACGATATCGCCCGAACCCGACAGCCGCCCGGTGGTCGCGGGTGATCTGCGGACCGCCACCACCGCTCGACGGCAGTCCACCGACCGCGGATTGGACCTTGTGGTGCCCGCGGGCACTGCGTTTGACTGGACGGCGACGGCCGCAGGGCGTCGTTCGACCCTGTCGACCGGTGAGGAGGATTCTGTGGGTGCACCGCGAGCCATCGGCCGGCCGGTGGCTCGCTCGAACCTCGGGGTGAAGCAACTCGTCACGCTGCTCGGTGAGTGGGAGAGCGGCGACGCGGCCTACGCGGCCCTCGCCGCCCGCATCCGACTCCTCATCGACGACGGCCGGATCGCGACATACACGCGGTTGCCCGCCGAGCGAATCCTCGCCGATGCGCTCGGGCGGAGTCGGACCACGGTGGTGTCGGCGTACGGAGCGCTGCGCGAGGCCGGCTATCTGGTCAGCGTCCGGGGGTCCGGCTCCGTCGCGATGCTCCCGCGGAGGGGGCCGGGCGCGGTTGCCGAGATCGACTTCGCGCACGCCGTTCCCGAACCGGTGCCCGGTCTCGAGGCGATCATCGAGCGGGTCACGGGCAATGTGCCCGACCTGCTGCGCCGGCCCGGACTCGACCTGGTGGGCGATCCGCTGCTACGCCGACGAATCGCCGAGCGATACACCGACCGCGGACTGCCCACGACCCCGGCGCAGATCGTGGTGACCCTCGGTGGGCAACACGCCATCGCACTCGTCGCGCGGACCCTGCTCCGACGAGCCGACCGGGTGGTCGTCGAGACCCCGACCTATCCGCACGCCTACGAGGCGATCGCCGAGGCCGGCGGACGGCTCGTGTCGACGCCGGTCACCGCGGCCGGCTGGGACATGGACCACTTCGTCGAGGTCCTCAGCCGGTTGCGACCCGAGATGGCCTATTGCATACCGGATTTCCAGAACCCGACGGGTGCCTCGATGCCGTCCGCCCACCGAGAGCTGCTCGCCGACGCGGCGCGCCGGGCCGGGACCGCGCTGCTCGTCGACGAGACGACTGCCGAGCTCGACATCGATCGTCGGACGGGCCATTTCCCGTTCGCCGCGCATGCGCCGGTGAGGTCATCGGTGCCGGTGGTGACGATCGGATCGCTGGGCAAGACGGTGTGGAGTGGATTGCGGGTGGGATGGATTCGTGCCGACGAGGACATCGTCGACCGGATCGTCCGACGGCGACCCGCCGGTGACCTCGGTTCTCCGATCATCGACCAGCAGATCGCCGCCGAGGTCTTGGCCGGTTACGACGACCTGCTCGCCGTTCGTTCCGCGCAGCTTAGTATCGGCCGGGACACGCTCACCGGACTTCTGCGAAAACATCTGCCGGAGTGGGAGATCCCCGATGTGAACGGTGGGTTGGCGATGTGGGTCGGGCTCGGGGCGCCGCTGAGTTCCGCGCTCGCGGCCGCCGCCCTGAACCGAGGTGTGCGGATCAGCGCCGGACCGAAGTTCGGCGTCGACGGGGCGCACGAACGCTACATCCGCGTTCCGTTCACCGAGGATGCCGACGACCTCGCCGCCGGCGTCGACGTGTTGCGGGACGTATGGGCATCACTTGACCGCCCGGCGGCGCCGGACGCGTTGACGCGCCCGGCGTGAGAGATACCGACCGTCGCGGACTGCGTGTCGTTGCCGCACCGCACTTCTCGGCGGTGTGCCGGATGATGCTGTCCGTCGGCGATGCCGTCGCCAGACCCCCGCACCGGCCCGCCGGAGAAAATCAGTGGCGCCGCCCGGCGGAGTCGCGTCACCATGGGCGGGCAGTTGAGTCCACCGATGCGCGGTTGGCATCTACCACCAGGTCGTGATCGGCGATTGAATGGCGGCACACCATGTTCCGGCGTCAGGAGGTCGTCATGACCGCACTGCTCCTCGCGATCGTCAGCGGCATCATCCTGCTCGTCGTCATCGCCCGCACGTTGATCGTCACCATCCGCGACGAGCGGGGACGGGTGCCGTATCGCCCCGCGTACGACACCCGACGTCCGACGATGTGACGAGGCGGGTGGGTGGCCGCGGCTACTCCGCCCGTTTGAGCACCGCGAGCACGGTCAGGAGCAGGATCTTGACGTCGAGCCAGAGTGACCAGTTCTCGATGTAGTAGTTGTCCCACTCGGCGCGGTCGGCGATGGAGGTCTGACCGCGCAGGCCGTGCACCTGCGCCCAGCCGGTGACCCCGGCCTTCACCCGGTGGCGTTCGCCGTATCGCCGGATCTGCACCTCGAACAGCGAGACGTACTCGGGACGCTCCGGGCGTGGACCCACGAGACTCATGTCCCCGCGGATCACGTTGAGCAACTGGGGTAGTTCGTCCATCGACGTCGAGCGCATGATCTTGCCGATCCTGGTGCGGCGGTCGACGCCCTCGACGCCGCCGGGTGCGCTGCCCGCGGTCGGCCGGAATTTCTCCGCGGCGGGGTCCTCGGGCCGCATCGAGCGGAACTTCAGGCAGTTGAACACCCGCGCGTCGCGACCCACCCGCGGTTGGGCGAAGAAGATCGGGCCCGGCGAGCTCAGCCGGACCAGCAGCATGAGCGTGAGGAACAGCGGTGAGATCGCGGCGAGGATCAGGGCTCCGACCACCCGGTCCCCGATGTGCTTGGTACGGAACTGCCAACCGCGCGGGTTGGTGTGCGGGACCGACATCAGGGGCAGCCCGCCGATGTGGTCGACCCGGCTGCGGCGTCCGACGACGTCGAACATGCGCGGCACGATCCACACCTTGACCCCGTGCCGGTGGGCGATACGGACGGCGGCGGTGAGCCTTTCGACATTGGTGACCGCGAAGGCCACGACCAGGACCTCGGCCTTCGTCGCCCGGATCGCGTCGTCGA
This sequence comes from Gordonia sp. SGD-V-85, assembly GCF_001456905.1. Taxonomy (NCBI): domain Bacteria; kingdom Bacillati; phylum Actinomycetota; class Actinomycetes; order Mycobacteriales; family Gordoniaceae; genus Gordonia; species Gordonia sp. SGD-V-85. Next base: position 168,592 of record NZ_LNQO01000009.1, on the reverse strand, counting down.
GTTCGTCCACCCCGCCGAGCTGCGCGATCTCGTTGGTGGGTCCCTCGTCCCGATCGGCGCGGGGTGGCGCGCCGGCGGCCAGGATGCCGACCGGCCGGAGACCGTGCTCCGGCGCGGCCACCATGCGGCCGACCACCTGTGCGGTGATCGGCCCGTCGCCGATGATCAGCGTGGGGGACAGCAGATGACCGTTCTTGCGCAGACTCCGCTGGATGATGTCGCGGATGAGACGACCGAACGGAACCCAGAACAGCGCCGACACCCACACCTTGGTGACCGCGGCGCCGGGTCTGTCGTCGGAGTAGGAGAGGAGCAGAGAACACAGCAGGATCATCGCGGTGATCGTGCATCCGGTCATGACCCGGCCGACCTCGTCGAGGAACCGGCGATTGAGCCCCCGACGGTAGACCCCGCGCAAGGAGAAGACGATCACGAGGGTCGGCACGAAGGTGGCGAGTGTCCACAACGGCGGGTTCGCGCCGCTGCCACTCCTCACCCACCAGATCCCGGCGGCCACCGCGATCGTCGCGGACAACACGTCGATCGACACGGTCACGATCGTGCTCAGGGGATCGTCGCGGATCAGCTCGTGAAAGGTGCGCCGACCGTTGGGCGACGAGTACACCGGGGTGCGCCTCGTGGTCTGCGGGAACTCGGCCTGCGATACACGGGTCGACAAGTCCACTCCATCCGAAAGAACAGCCCCCCGTCCCGACGATTGTAGGTGTACACGACGGTCCCGCGTGCGCCTACCGGCCACGTGTTGGGTACCGAATGCTCACCGCCAGGTCACGAGGGCACGCGACCGTGTCAACGCCCGAAGATGAGCTCCTGGACCAGGATCGAGAGATCGGACATGAGCTGGACCTCCGCGGTGGACCAGTGATGCGCCTCCGAGTCCCAGGCGCAGAACGTGCCGATGACATGTCCGTCGTCGTCGGCGAGCGGGATGCCGAGGTAGGCGGTCACCTCCCCGCTGACGGCGGTCGGGTGGTCGGCGAGGAGCGCGTGGTCGGCGATGTCGTCGATGATGAGGGGTGAACCGCTGACCACCGGGAGGACGCAGAGGGAGTTGACCAGCGACCGGGTGCTGGGACCGTCGGGACTCCCGGACCGGAAGGCGATCGCGGCGGTCGCCTGCTCGTCCGGTGTGATGAGGTTGACGGCGACGTGCGGGACGCCCACGGCATCGATCGTGAGCCGGATCGTCTCGTCGAGGCTGTGGGTCGGCGGGTCGTCGAGCAGGCCGCTGTCCTTCAGCGCACGCATCCGCTCCGGATCGGACAGGATCGCGCGGAGCGACCGGGCCATGTCGGGGTTGCGCCCGCGCACCGCTTCGAGGACGGCGTGCACGCCGGCCTCGGGTGACGTGTCGAAGAGTGCGGCGAGCTGGGCTGGGTCCGTGGTCGGCTCGCCATCCGGAGTGGGGTCGTCGACGGGGTTCACGGTGTTCGCACCGTCCTCGGTGTTCGAACTCATCGTCACTCCTCTCGCTGCCCGGGTCGACCCGGTCGGCACACAGCTCACGCGCAGGTGTTCGGCGGACGCTGTCCTGACCGCACGGCCCGGACCCAGTCGGTCGCCGCGGAGCCGATGTCGAGTATGCCGTGCGGCTGACCGCGGACCTCGATCGCGGTGATCGCATCGCCCAGCCGGCATCCCCGATCGATGGCTCCCGCCGTCCACGGGGCCGGGATGACGTCGTCGGCGTCGCTGTAGGCGACGAGCATCGGGGCCGAAGCCCGACCCTGGGGCAGACTCACCTCGCGCAGCCACGTCCGGAGTCGGTCGGTGGCCACGTCGTCGACCGGGCGATAGTCCTCCGGTCGCACCTCCTCGACGATGGCCTGCTTCTGCACCATCGCGGCGTCGTTGCACTCCAGGAACACGCCGAACGCCTCACGCAGCGGTCCGTGCACGTAGTCGTCGATGACGAGTTCGGGATGGATCGCCTTCAATCCCGTCAGGACCAGCGGGAGAAACGCGATCTGCTCCGGGGTGAGGGTGCCGGCATCCATCGCGTCGGCCAACGGCGCGACGTCGAGCGCGGGACTCATGCTCACCGTCCCGCGCAGTCGCAGACCGCGACCGTAGGTCGGCGCGATCTCGTTGGCGTGGAACACCGCGTGCCCGCCCTGCGACACCCCGAAGCCCCACCACTGATCGCTGGTGCCGTCGACGATCATCCGCGTCGCACGCACCGAGTCGATGATGTCGTTCGCGGCGGGCGCCGGGTCGAGATAACGGTGGGGTCCTGGTGTGCCGAGTCCTCGATAGTCCGTCTGTACGACGACGAATCCCTGCTCGAGCAGCGACGCGATGAGCCCGACGGTGCCCAGCAGGTTGCCGTGCAGCGACGGGGCGCAGTTGCCCGCGATGCCGGTCGTCGGGTGTCCGACCGCCAGGATCTGCCATCCGCCCGCCGGTGTCCGGCCGCGCGGCACGAACACCGCGGCCGAGACGGGAACCAGCGCACCGCTGACCGGGTCGGTGGACAGGTAGCGGAACCGCACGGTGCGGTCGACGATGCGCCGCAGGGAGATGTAGGCGTCGGTCGGTATGGGTGATCCCACCAGATCGCCGGCCGACGCCCCCGGCGGTGCCGAAAAGCTCTGCGATGCATCGTCAGACGCCGGGCCGGCGGAGGCCGAACATGCGGCGGTCAGCAGTGCTGTGACGAGCAGGACGGCCACGAGCACGGTCGCAGGCGGGCGCCTGACGCGCCGCGACACCGTCCTCATGAGCGCGTGAGCAGCCGATCCAGCAGGGACACCGGATCTTCGCAGAGGTGGTCGAGGGCCGCCTCGATGACCGGGCGACCGACGAAATCGCTGCAGAATGTCGCGGTGAAACTGCGCGAACCGTCGATCTCGCTGACGAGCATGCTCGCCGCATCCGGGCCATCGGGCTCGACATAGGCGAACAGGTGATGCGAGGCCGCCGCCAGATCCCACGGCAGATCACCGAAGATCCCGATCCGCCCGAGGTCGCTGACCGACAGTCGTAACCGGTCGGGCACCTCGACCCGGCGCGGGACGGGCGGCTCCTCGGGTGACGATCGACGCAGGCGCGCCCGGAGTTCTCCCGCGGCCAGAACGGCCGCGGGCCAGCCGGATTCGGCGACCGCACGGATGCGGTCCCCGATCTCCATCGGCGTCGCGTCGCGTGGGAAGCGCAGTGGTATGCCCACGGCGAAGTTGCCATGGTCCTCGGCGTGCCCGGCGTCGAGATAGCGGCGGCAGTCGAAGAGGATCTGCGTGCGCTCGTCGAGGGGAACGCCCTGCGCGGACAGGGCGGCGCGCCACAGCGCGACGGTCACCGCCGCCGAGGACATCCGGACACCGGTGTCGGCGATCGCACGCTTGAGTTCGTCGGTCTGTCCCGGGCGCATCGCGGCGGTGACGGCGCAGCGGGTGGCATGCCAGTCCTCGATGACGCGCGTGGGTCCGTGGGTCGGCGGCGAGACGTTCGCGGCGCGCAGGCGCATGATGTCGCGCAGACGTCTGGGGTGTCGCAGGACGTGACGACGCAACGCCTGCCAGGCGGCGTCCGGCGGCAGCGAGCGTTCGAACCGCTCGGTCATCGGGAACTCGTGGTGGCTGGCCAGACCGGCGATCTGCTCGATGCCGAGGCGGCCGTCGCCCATGCCGTGGGTGTGGTCGATGACCAGCCACTGACCACACACGAGCACCTCGAGTCGGGGCAGCGGCTCGGGACGGTTCCGCAGGCGCGTCATGATGTCGCCGATCGGCAGGTCGGCGAGGTCGGGCCGCTCGACGACCCGCGGCAGGGTCGCCACGTCGTGGGCCCAGCTCGCCGACGCCGGATCGGGGACGAGACTCAGTCTCGACGTCGGTGTCCATGCCCGGGTCAGCCGGGTCCGGATGACCTCGAGATCCAACGGCGCCATCGGGCCGGTCACCGAGATCGTGCGGGACGTGGCCAGTGCGCGGTCTAGGACGGAGGCACGCTGCGCCCCGGCTGTCGCGGCGTTCTCAGAGCGCGGCATCGACGACCTCGCGCATCTCGTCGCGGAACCGTTCGCGCCGGAAGCGCTCGGCCCAGGCGCGGATCTCGGATCGGTCGTAGTCGTCGACGGCGAAGTCGCGCAACGACGCGGCCAGCCGCTCGACGATCTCGTCGTCGGTCCCCGGTTCGATCAGCAGACCGGTCGATCCGGGTACGACGGTGTCGAGGGCGCCGCCTTCACCGAGCGCGATGACGGGCGTGCCGGTGGCCATCGCCTCGACGGGCACGATGCCGAAGTCCTCGATCCCGGGCATCAGGACCGCGCGGGCGCTGCGATGCAGGTTCAGCAGGGTGTCGTGGGGGACGCGGCCGAGGAACGTCGTCTTCGGCCCGGCGAGCTCGCGACACTGCGGCATGGCCCGTCCGTCTCCCGCGACCACGAGCCGGACGTCGGCGCGGGCGGCCGCCGCGATCGCGAGGTCGGGTCGCTTGTAGGGGACGAGTCGTCCGGCGAGGAGGTAGAAGTCCTCACGGGGCACCGCGGGATCCGGTGTGAAGCCGTCGAGGTCCACCGGCGGGTGCACGACGACCGACTCACGTCCCCAGTGCTCGCGGATGCGCTTGGCGACGGCCGAGGAGTTCGCGACGACGGTGTGCAGACGGGGCGCGGCGCCGACTTCGCAGCGCCGGGCGACCACCGACAGCGCCGACAGGATCGCGGCGCCGGCTGCCCCGCCGCCCTCGCCCGCGCGCAGCGACGGATCCCATGCCCAGCGGGCCGGACTGTGTACGTAGGCGATGACCGGGGCGTCGGTCGCGTGCACCGCCTGGGTGGCGAAGGCGTGATGGCTGGTGACGACCGCGTCGGCATCCCGCAGCGGCATCCGCCGGAACGCCAGTGGCATCAGCGGGAGCAACGGGGCGTAGCTGCGTTCGCCGAGCAGGCGGTAGGCGCGATTGAGCGACGAGGTGATCGGCGGCGCGGCCAATCCGGCCGGTACCCCCTCGGTCCGTGAGATCGGCGCGTGTACCTCGACCGTCGGCCACGTCGCGGCGAGTTGTTCGACGACGTGCTCGGACCCGGCGATCTCCGTGAGTCGTTCGTGGACGACGGCGACGCGGTCACCGGGCATTGCTGCCCACATCTCCCGGCGCGGTGCGGAACCGGTCGGAATCGAGTGTCGCGCCTCGTCGATCGTCAGACGGCGGCTGGGGTGTCATGGGTGTGGCAACCTCGGCTCTCGATGCGGCTGTGGCCCCGGCACTTTCGCCCCCGGCACGATTGTCGGGGACCGGGTCCGCGGCGGTGGACAGGGCAGGCGCGGAAGGCTGCTTCCCCGTGCGCTGCACGATCAGATGACGGGTCGACCCGATGGTCGCGAGCTGGGACAGCGCCCGGTCGGCCGCCTTGCGATCACGTCCAGAAGACGAGACGACCACAGCCGCGAGCGCGACGTCCCCGGGATCGACGCTCTGCCACCAGGGCTCGGTGAGAGGGAACCGGACGATGCGCAGACGGTGCCCGGTGGTCGCGTCGTCCTCCGGGTGACGGATGTCGTCGATCGCGCGAGCGGCGTCGATGTGGTCGCCGGTGAGGATCAGCGCGACCTGGGCGCGGCGATGGCGTTGCGCGAACGCGGGCAGCAGATTCGCTGGCAGCGCCGGCTCGCCCCGCTGTCCGTAGGTGAGCTCCGCGCCGTACCGGTGCGCCGCGCGGCGGGCCCAGATCGGGTTCGGTTTCCGGCCGACCCGCCCACGGAGCAGTGCGAGCAGCTCCGCCGCGATGATCGTCGCGGCGATGCCGGCGACCGCACCCTCCTGGGCCGGTTTGGGGCTGACAGGCACCTCGCTCGCCGACGGTGCCGCGAGGATGGTGAGCGTGTCCGACGACGAGTTCTGCAACCGGGTGAGCTGGGAGTCGAGATCGGCGAGGGTCGCATCGGATTCGACCTTCGCCTCGCTGCGGTCGGGCAGTGCGCGGTTGCGGACGCGCTCGGCGGTCACCTGCGCACGCAGTTGATCGATCTGCCGGGTGATGTCGCGGGCATGGGTGGACAGCGACGCGGCGGAGATGGCGGTGACCATCGCGCGGGCGACGTCTTCGGCCTGGGTACTCGTCGGCGCCGTGGCGGTGAAGTCCATCAGTGTGGGAGCCGTTCCCGGAGTCGTGGTGACGTGCGAGCTCAACTCGCTTGTCGTCCATCCGGTGTCGACCTGGGTGAGCACCTGTTGGAGGACGTTCTCGTCGGTGGACAGCGCCACGAACGGGGCACGCAACTGTTCGACGAAGGCGTCGCCCGGAATGATCGTGCCGGCCGGCGTGATCTCGGTGACGACCGTGGCCGAGTACTCCTTCGGGACCAATGCGGTCCGCAGCGCGAGCACCGAGGCGCCGACGAGGATGCCGATCAGGATCGCGGGGACGGCGACACGGACGAGATCACCGAAGTGCCCGAACAGGTCGACCGAGGGCGGCGCATCACGTCGCCCGGCGGCATCGAAGCTGGAGGTCACGCCTAACTCCTGTGGTGTCGGATGCCCCCCGACCATCCCCGGACATTGCAGTGTCGATCAGCTGTCAGTTCACCATAACGAAGGAAGCGGGCAATCGTGGTCGGCACCGGCGGGCGTGGCGTGTGCGAGAAACGATTTCGGAGGTCACCGCGAGGCGAGCATCGAGTACGCCTGCTTCGGTGACCAGTCGCGGCGCACCAGGCCGAAGTTGTGCTCGAGATTGTTCGGGTCGGTGCCGGCGTCTCGCAGCGAGTACACGAACAGCGGTCCGAGCCAGGGCGCGTCGCTCTGGGCGCCGATGGCTATCGCGATGCTCTGTGCCTGGACCTCCTCGGTGACGGCGTTCGTGCCGGTTCCGGTCGGTGCGCCGAACTCGGTCATCCAGATCTTCTTGTCGCCGTCGCCCGCGGCGACCATCACGTCGCGCATGTCCCACATCCGTGCCGCGGTGCTCCACGATGCCGCGGCGGGGTCGTTGGGCAGAGCCGGATAGGTGTAGGGATGCACGCCGAGTGCGTCCAGCGAGCGGTTGAATCCGCCCTGATACAGATTGCGCACGAAGGTCAGCGGTGCGATGTCGCGGCCGTTGTCGGTGCCGGGTGCGAGCCCTCCGGAGATCACCGCGACGCCGGGGACCGCGCGTTTGACGGCCGCGTAGGACGCAGCGAGCAGGCGGCCGTACTCGGCCGAGTTCGCCCTCGGCAGCCAGTAGTTCGCCAGGTTGGGCTCGTTCCAGATCTCCCAGACCGCGATCGATTCGGCGTACCGTTGCGCCGCGGCCGCGGCAAAGGATGCGAAGACGTTGGGGTCGGCGGGCCGGTAGTGGCTGTTGCGCGGGAAGTCGGACGCGCGTGCCGCCCACAGCGGTGTGTAGGTCACCAGCCCCAGCGGACACATCCCGTGGGCGACCACGGCGTTGACCACCCGGTCGATGGGCGCCCAGTTCCGTTGTCCGCGCCGGGGTTCGACGACCGACCAGTCCACGTCGAGTCGCACCGCCCACATACCGAGGTCCTGGGCGACCGACAGCTCCCGATTGAGGTCCTCATCGGACGCACCGAGCAACGAGGCACCCGGCGACGCCGCGACCTTGTTCTCGCCGTTGGCGAGTGAGCACGCAGCCGGCGCCGAATGCGCGTCGCTGCGGACCCATACGATCGCGGCGAGGGTTGCGACGAGGATGCACACGTATGCGAGTGCCGACCGGGTGGCCCGACCGTGCAGGGACCGTGTCATGGATGGTGCCTATCTGACGAGACGCGCATCGCGCGCGGCAGGTGCCGGCGGTGGACTTCTCCTCAGCCGGACAACAACTCGTCGAGCATACGCGGTAGGGTCGCCGACTTGTCGTGTCCGTCCGCGATCCGACGACGCGCCTCCGCGGTCAGCGAACGGCGCAGGTCGGCGTCGTCGAGGACGCGGCTGATCGCCGCGGCCAGCGCGGCGGGATCCGACGGCGGGACGAGGACTCCGGCGCCGTCCCGTAGGAACTCGGTGGTGCCGCCGTGATCCGTGCCGATGACCGGTGTGCCGTAGGCCATCGCCTCGAGGACCGAGAGCGGTCCGGCCTCGGGCGTCACACTCGCCGAGAGCACGACATCCCACCGCTCCAGGGCGGCGCGGAGATCGGTGTGCCCGAGGAACCGGACGCGTCCGGCGAGATCCGGTCTGGCGGCCCGGGCATGCAGTGCGGCAACGTGATCGGCGTCCCCGGGGAAGGAGCCCCCGGCGAACTCCAGTTCGACGTCCGGCAACCCGGCGACCGCGTCGAGCGCGACGGTGTGCCCCTTCCAGGGGGTGAGCAGAGCCAGCATCCCGACGACCGGTGGGTCGTGGAGTTCGGTGGGCAGGGCGGGGACCGGCCAGGTGACCCCGTTGTGGGCGACGACGACCGGCAGACCGAGGTCCGCGAGGGGGACCGACGTCGCCTCCGACACCGCCACGGCGCGCCGGATCACGGGTGCGCTGACGCGGATGACGGCGCGCTGCCGCCCCGACGTCAGGGTGTCGTGCACGAGCCAGGAGACGCGGCCCGTCGGTTGCGCGACGCGTGCGGCGGGGAGTGCGAACAAGGAGTTGACGATCGTCGAGGTGTCGGACCGACGTGTCACCCGGCGCAGGGTGCGACCAGCGCGTACCCAGTCGAGCAGGAGGCGACCGGCACCCGCGAGGCGCGCCACACCGCGCTCGCCGCTCAGGCCGAGCGGCGGGATGGACACATGGTCGACCGGGACCGGGAGTCGTCCCACCAGGGGGCCGTCGGGACTGACGACCCGCACCTGGTGGCCGCGCTCGAGCGCGACGTCGATCAGATCGAGCATCACCTTCTCCGCCCCGGAGACCTGGCCGGTGTGCGCGACGAAGACGATCGTGCACGGGTGCTCGGAATCGGTCATCGGACCACCTTCGTGTGTCGTCCGGGCGGCGTGGTGACCGCCCGGGTGAGCAGTACCGCGGGTCCGGCGACGATCAGTGCGGTACCGGCCGAGACGACCGGCCAGGGAATCGAATCCGCGAGCCAGACCCCGATGGCGCACGCCGCCACCGTCAACAGGGTCAACGTGGTGAGTGCGCCCAGTGGGAGCAGACCCGTGATGGGCAGCGTCCGACCGATGACGACCCACAGTGCCACCACCGCGAGGGCGAAGGTGATGACGGTGGAGAAGGCGGCCCCGTCATAGGAGTACCGCGGGATCAGGATCAGGTTGAGCACCACGTTGAGTGCCAGGCCGCCGACCGCGATCCACGGGTAGCGATTCGCCCGACCGGTCGCCGCGAGCAGGAAGATGCCGAGCACGATGAAGGCGGTGAGCGCCGCGCCCAGAACGAGCAACCGCGCGGCGTCGGCCCCGACGACGAACCGGTCGCCGTACAGTAGTCCGATGATCGGGCCGGCGCTCGGCCAGAAGGCGGCCACGGCCACGGCACCGCCCGCGGCGAACACCACCGCCGCACTCCGGCACCGCTGGCGCAGGACCGCCGACTGGCCGGGCCAGGCGGCGACCAGCAGGGTGCTGACGGGTCCGATCGCGGCCAGGATGAAGGTGTCCATGATGTCGGAGAACTTGTACCCGATGCTGTAGATGCCGACCGCGTCGAGCGAATCGAGCAGACTCAGCAGCAGGACGTCGACCTTCTGCAGCGCGATGGTCAGGGCGAGGCCCAGTGCGAGCGGAAGGGCATCGGAGAGCATCGGTTTCCAGCGCGACCATTCGACGACCCGCGACGGCCGCAGTCCCGACGACCGGCGCGCGATCCCGACGACCTTGATGATCAGCGACAGGATCTCGTTCGCGACCGGGGCGAGCACGAACACCAGCAGTGCCGGCGCTACGAGCACGGCGGCGATGGTCAGCGCCAGCTGCAGAACCTGGCCCAGGCTCTCGGCGATCGCGGTGAGCAGGAGGCGGTGCCGGCTCTGGAAGATGACCGTGAGTGCCTGTGCGGGCGTGGCGAACACGACGACGAGTCCGGCGATCGCGGTCGCGCGGATCACGTCGCCGGGATACTGCAGCACGATCACGTAGGCGACGGCGATCAGGTAGCCGAGAAGGCCGAGCACCACCCTCAGGGCGATGAACGCCGAGGACGTCTTCGCGACATCGTCGGGGTCGTCGGAGATGAGCCGGGCCATCACCGCCCGGCCGACCCCGAGGTCGGTGAAGATCGCGGTCAGACCGAGCAGCGCGAACACGAAGGAGTAGGTGCCCCAGTCCTCCGGGGACAGGGTGCGCGCGATGAGGACGCTCCCGGCCCAGCCGAGGGCGGCGATGACCACGCGACTGGTCAGCATCGCGATGGTGGCACGGGTGGCGGCCCGCGCATCCGAGGCGGGGTGCGCGCTGGGCTCGGCGGCCGGCGCAGTCGTCGGCCCGCTCGCTGCGCTCCCGGCGCCGGTGGTGTTCGGCCCGCTCGCTACGCTCCCGGCGCCGGTCGCGCGGGCCAGCAGCTCGGCTTCGGCCTGCTGGTCGACCAGCGCATCGGACGGCAGCGGGCCGGTGACGTCAGGGCTCATGGCGCCCCGCACCGGGTATGTCGATGCCGCCGGCCCGGTAGGCCTCGACCGTCCGGCGGGCCGTGGTGTCCCAGCTGAGGGCTGACGCCACCGCGGTGCCGGCGGCGACGAGTTCGGTGCGCGCCGAGTCGTCGCGCACGAGGGGTTCCAGGGCACGGACCCAGTCGTCCTCGTCGTGGCCCTGCACCAGTGTCGCGCCGTCACCCACGACATGGGGAAGCGCGCCCACCGCGCTCGCGACGACGGCACCGCCACAGGCCATCGCCTCGACGGGCGGAAGGCCGTAACCCTCGTAGAACGAGGCGTAGGCGGTCACGGTCGCCGCGGCGTAGAGCGCCGGCAGATCCCCGACATCGACGTAACCGAGCCCGACCGCCGACGACGGGGCATCCGGGCCCGTCGAACCCGCGCCGCCGAGCACGCACGGAATGTCGAGGCGCCGGGCGACCGCCGCGACGAGTTCGACGTTCTTGCGGGGTTCGACGGTGCCGATCTGCATCACGAAGCGTTCTGGCAGATCGTATTTCGCCCGAACCCGTTCGACATCGGCCGGCGCGGGTGGGCGGGCCCAGTCGGCGGGCGCGAGTTCGGTGACGTGGGCATCCCGTCCGCAGGTCTCGCGGATCCGTTCGGCGGTGAACTCGGAGACGGCGATCAGCACGTCGGCCCGACGGAGGGTCGTGCGGACGAGTACGGATTCGCCCGCGGCGCGAAACCGGCTCGACGCGGACGGCATGTCGAGCACCGACAGGTCGTGCACGGTCGCGACCGTGGTGGCGGGACCGGCGACCGGCAGGTCGACGTCGAGACCGTGGAACACGCCGCCCGAGCGGGTGGGGAGTACGCCGAACACCGCCCGTCGGACACCGTCGGCGACGGGACGCTCCACCGGGGTGATCGCCGGGGGCAGTTCGCCGACCGCGTCGGTCTGCACGACTGCGGACAGGGCGGTGCCGTCGACGTGGCCGGGCAGTGCCCTCAGGAGTTCGCGGATGTAGGTCTGGACTCCGCTTCCTCCGGGACGAAGTGCAAGCGCACCGTACGTGATTCGTGTTGTGCCGTCGCGCATCCAGCAGCTCCCAACAGTAACCAGAAGTAGAAGTCGAGCGGGAAGATCTCGAAGTAGGTGGCGACCAGGCAGGCCACCATCGCCGCGATCATCGACGCACTGACACCCAGGACGAGGGCTCCATCCGGGTCGGGCATCCGGCGCGAGTACTGCACGCACCAGATGATCGCGGTCACGATCAGGGCCAGGAACAACCACAACCCGATCGGCCCGAGTTCGATGAGCAGCTTCACGTAGTAGTTGTCCGGCTGGTAGTTCTTCGACAACTGCTGCACGGTACCGCCGGCGCCGGCGGTGATCGTCCGCGTCGTGTCGCCCTGGGCCGCCGACATCGCGTCGGCCGCCGATCCGCTCGACGCCAGGCCGGTCCCGAGCGGGTGCACCCAGATGCTCGCGAAGATCTCACCCCACCCGGAGCCGCGCTGACTCAGGCTGCTCGACGAGAAGAACACCTTGGTGATGTTCGACGGCAGGAACGGCAGCGAGATGACGGCGACGACCGCGAGTGCGAGCAGCGGGGCGATGAGGCGGCGGAAGCGAAGGGCCGCAAGCCAGATCACACCGACGATGAGGCCGAGGATCGCCGCCCGCACCACCGACGTGGCCATCGTGATCGCCATGACCGGCCAGCAGACGAGGAACAACCGGTTGCGCCGGCGGGCGGTGTCCGACAGCGCCACTGCTCCGCCGACGAGCAGGGCCAGCATGACGAAGAGTCCGAAACCGAAGGGCTGATTGAACGTGCTGAACGTCCGGAACAGCGGACCGCTCGTCCGCACCTGCTCGCCGAAGGTGTAGCCGAGTTCGACCAGCCGCGCCGGACCCAGGAGCTGCTGGCCGATGCCCACGAGGGTGGTGAGCACCCCGAGCGCCATGATGATCGAGACCAGTCGGTCGCGGTCGAGCGCGTCGAACGGCGTCAGCCAGAGCACGAGGACCACGAAGAGGTAGAAGAAGGTGACCTTGACGCCGTACAGCCCGATGGGGCCGTAGACATAGAGCGCCGACACGACCCCGAACGCGACCAGCACGGCCGCGGCCGGCCACCACGGCAGCTGCAACGGCGGGTCCGTCCGGTCGGCGGGCCGGACCCGGCGATTGGCCGCGCAGATCAGCGTCAGCGCGAGGACGCCCTCCTTCCACGCCGAGGCGACGCCGGGCAACGGGGCGATGTCGAGGAGACCGTCGAGGGGGGTGAGCGCGGCCAAGACCAGGAGACCGCGTTGCGGACGCCGGTAGATGACGGCGACCAAGGCGACCGCGAGGACGAGGGCGACGAGTGCAGCGACCACGACCGGGAGGTGCGCCACGCCGACCTGCCTTTCCACCTGCCCCCGTGGTCTGTTCGAGCCCCCAGACCAACCATGGTGGCATCTCCGGGCTCCGTTTGTCCGGGGCAACACGGACACATGTCGCCCCGGACACGCCGGGAGGCCGCCGGCCGCAGGTCAGTGACCCGAGATGCGACGTGCCCGTCGCGGGCGGGTTCGGTCGGGCCCGGATTCGGTTGTGAGAAGGCGTGGTTGCGGGCGCGGGGGATCCAGGAGTTGCGGCATCCCCTTCACCGGCTGGTGCATCGGGAGCAGGGTGTAGCCGTCTTCCCACGGAAGGTGGCCGTGGTCGTCGGGCCAGACCACCTGCAGTTTCGGGTGGTCGGGGAACAACAGGTTCGCCAGGAGCAGCTCGTCGTGGTCGAGTTGCTCGATGAGTCGGACGGTCACGGCGACCGTCTGCAACGGGATGTCGGACTGCGCGGCGACGAGATCACGCCAGTCCTCCTGGTGGAGCAGGGCGCCCAGTTCGTTCAGCACGTGCGTCGCGGTCAGGGGATCGACGCCGTAGATCGAGAGCTCCGGGATCGAGTGCAGCGAGAGTCCGGAGGTGTAGGAGAACCCGCACTCGGTTCGAGCACCTGCAGGCGGTGCGTCGAACTCGGCGTCCGCCTCGCCGACCGAGGTCACCTGCCAGCCGCAGCGCCGGATGGTCTCGATGGTGGAACGGATGAGCGGATTGGGATGCCACCGGGGCAGACCTCGGATCGCGGCAGCGTGGTCTGACATGGATCGCTCCTTTGTTCGACGGGTGCGAACATCAGAACACGAGGCCCCGACAATTCTCCCGACGCCGCAGCCGGGGAGGCGGGCGTCAGGTGTTCGCCGTGCGTCGGATGCCGAACACGGTGAACAGGGCCGCGCACGTGGCGAAGACGACCAGCAGCGCGAGCCCGATCGTGTAGCTGTGGGTGGTCGCGTCGTAGGTGGCCCCCATGACCATGGGCGGGAAGAAGCCGCCGAGCCCGCCGAGGGCACCCACGATCCCGGTGACCGAACCGACCCGCTCGGCGGGCGCGGCCTGCGCGACCCAGCTGAAGACCGACCCCGAACCGAGTCCCATGCAGACCGCCATCAGGACGAAGTCGAGACCGGCGGGTATCTCGAGGGGCGGCTTGGTGATCATCCACACGGCGAGCACGGCGGCACCGCCACAGGAGATCACGGTGATGATGCGCGGTCCGAAGCGATCGGACAGGACACCGCCGACGGGCCGGGCGATGACGGCCGCGATCGCGAAACCGGCGGTGCGCGTGCCGGCCGCCTGGAGGTCGAAGTCGTAGACGTCCTTGAGGTAGGTCGGCAGGTAGGTGCTGAAGGCGACGAAGCCGCCGAACGCCGCAGCGTAGAGAAAACCGAGCTGCCAGGTGATCGGCAGTTTGGCCGCACCGATCAGTTTGGGGACCACCGAGTCGTGGGACGCGGCCCACCTGGGTGAGTCGCGCATGAACAACCAACAGACCACGGCGACCACCGCGAGCGCGACGGCGATGATGTGCGTCGCGATGTATCCGAACCACGACACGAACCGGGGGGTGAAGAAGGCCGACAACGCCGTCCCGCCCATCCCGGCTCCGAAGACGCCGGTCGCGAACCCGCGCCGGGACTTGTCGTACCAGGCGTTCACGAAGGGGATGCCCACGGCGAACGTCGTCCCGCCGACGCCGAGGAAGAAGCCGGCGACGAGCAGCAACGCGTAGCTGTCGAAATGTCCGGCGGCGGCGACCAGGAGGACGAACGGAATGGTGGCGACCAGCAGAACGGTGAACATGAGGCGGCCGCCGAAGCGGTCGGTCAGTGCGCCGGTCAGGATTCGCCCGAGCGAGCCGACCAGGATCGGGATGGCGACGAGGATCGACTTCTGGGTGGCGCTCAGGTCGAGTTGGTCGGTGTAGACGACCCCGAGCGGACCGATGAGGTTCCAGGCCCAGAAGCTGATCGTGAACGCGAGTGTCGCGAGAGCGAGGTTCGTGGTCTGCGCACGCGAGCTGATGGCGGGCGTCGTGGTGTCGGTGCTCATCGATCACGATCCTTCACTCCGACGGGCGCCCACCCCGGCCGATGGGGCTGGTTACCCGGCGCGACACGTCGGTCGCGGCTTCGGTACACGATGTAGGGACGGAAGAGGTAGTGCACCGGCGCGGTGAAGATGTGCACCAGCCGGGTGAAGGGGACCATCGCGAAGAGGAGCATCCCGATCAGGATGTGCACGTGGAAACGCAAGGGCGCCGCCGCCATCGCCGTGACGTCTGGTTGCAACACGAACAGTGAACGGAACCAGGGCGAGACGGTCTCGCGGTAGTTCACGCCGGGCGCGTGCGGGTCGAGCGTGCCGATCAGCGTGATGTAGGTGCCTGCCACCAGCGCCGTGACCAGCACCAGGTACATCGCCTTGTCGTTACGCGTGGTGGCCATGAACACCGGGCCGACGGTCCGCCTGCGGTACACCAGCATCGCGACCCCGACGAGGGTGGCGACGGCCGCCAGGATCCCGAAACCCCCGGCACCCCAGTGGTACAGCGTCTCCGAGACGCCGATGGCCTCCGTCCACGACTCCGGGATCAGCAATCCGATCGCGTGGCCGATGATCACCACGAGCACGCCGTAGTGGAAGAGCGGCGACGCTATCCGCAGGAGGCGGGACTCGTAGAGCTCCGATGACCGCGTCGTCCACCCGAACTTGTCGTAGCGATAGCGCCAGATGGTTCCACCGATGAGCAGTCCTAGCGTCGCGTAGGGCACCACGCCCCACAGGAAGATGTCCACGGGTCACCTCACGCTCGGGTCGGGTTGATCGGCAGCAGGCGGGGGTCGAAGGGTTCCAGGCCCACGGTCTCCGTCGGTGCGGGTGCGCACATCGCGAGCGCCGTGGCCCGGTCGGGTGGGGAGGGACTGGGCAGGGTGGCGCACACCGCCGCCACCGCCCCGGCGTACGGCGACTCCGCGCCGAGCAGGGCGAACCGGATCAATTCCAGTGCTGCACGGTGCTTCTCGAGCAGCTCGACGCCGCGGCCCGGATCGGCCCGCGCGCTGAACTCGAGCACGATCGGCAGATGGTCGGGCAGTTCACCGCGCAGGTCCACGAGAAATCCACTGTCGCGGTAGGCCTGCTTGAACTCGCCCAGCGACGCGCCCCGACGCCGGGTGTCGCCGTCGGACCAGTACGACAGGTAGAGCGTGTGCCGTTTCGAGAGATCGAAGAGCTCGATGTACTCGCGGCGCAGCGCTGCCGGATCGCCGTTGGCGAGGTGGTCGGTGATCTGCCGCAGCAGGTGTGGGGTCTGTGGGTCATCCATCTCGGCGAGGGCGGCCCGCATCAGATCGACGCGGCCGAGGACCTCGTCGTCGGGATAGCTCAGGCACCAGGACGCGATCAACCGTATGACGGTGCCCTCGTCGGTCGCCCGCGAGCGACGTGCGAACAACCGTGGTCCCCTCATCGTGCTTCCTCGTCGGGAGTCGATCCGGGTACGCGTTCGGGGAACAGGCCCGGCGGGGCCCCGTTGCCGTCCCAGTTGAGCAGGTTGGTCCGGCCCGCCATCGTGTGCTCGCCGGCCGCCGTGTCAGTGGTCTGACGCTGACGCAGCGCATGGAACGTCTCCACCGACACCGGCGCGGGACGACCGCTGGCCTCGCCGAACGGCGACGAGTCGAACATGCCGGGTCCGTCGTCGTAGTCGAGCGAACACCCCATCTCGTCCAGTTTCTCGGCCTGTTCGAGATGAGCCGTGGGGATCACGTATCGCTCTTCATATTTCGCGATCGCCATCAGGCGGTACATCTCGTACACCGCCTCCTCGGTCATCCCCACCGCGGCCGGTATTCCGGCGTCGGGTTCACGGCCCAGGGTCACGTCGCGCATGTACGAGCGCATGGCGGCCAAGCGGCGCAGCACCGTGTCGACGACGGCGGTGTCACCGGCGGTGAACAATTCGGCCAGGTACTCCACGGGGATGCGGAGTGCCTCGATGGCGCCGAAGAGGGTGCCCGCGCCCTCGGCGTCGTGACCCTGCTCGGCGAGCAGGTCGACGATCGGCGACAGCGGCGGGACGTACCAGACCATCGGCATGGTGCGGTACTCCGGATGCAGGGGGAGTGCGACACGGTACTTCTTGGCCAGCGCGTACACCGGGGATCGGCGGGCGGCCTCGAGCCAGTCGTCCGGGATGCCGTCCCGACGGGCGGCGGCGATCACGTCGGGATCGTCGGGGTCGAGCATCAGGTCGAGCTGGGCCTCGTAGAGATCGCGTTCGTCCGGGGTCGACGCGGCCGCCGTCACGGCATCGGCGTCGTAGAGGAAGATGCCCAGGTAGCGAAGTCGTCCGACGCACGTCTCGGAACAGACGGTGGGTTGCCCGACCTCGATGCGCGGGTAGCAGAGCGTGCACTTCTCGGCCTTGCCGGACTTGTGGTTGAAGTAGATCTTCTTGTACGGACAGCCCGTGATGCACTGCCGCCAGCCGCGACAGCGATCCTGGTCGACGAGCACGATGCCGTCCTCGCTGCGCTTGTAGATCGCGCCGGAGGGGCAGGACGCCATGCAGGACGGGTTCAGGCAGTGTTCGCATATGCGCGGCAGATAGAACATGAACGTCTGCTCGAACCCGAACTTCACCGCATCCTCGGACTCACGACGCAGCTTCTCCACGATGGGATCGCGCTTCGCGAGTTCGGGTGCGCCGCCGAGATTGTCGTCCCAGTTCGCCGACCAGGTGACCTTGGTGTCCTTGCCGGTCAGCAGCGATTTCGGACGGGCGACGGGGAAGTCGTCGCCGAGCGGGGCGTCGATCAGGGTCTGGTAGTCGTAGGTCCAGGGTTCGTAGTAGTCCTCGATGGTCGGTTGGACCGGACTTGCGAACAGGGTCAACAGCTTTCGGATCCGGCCGCCTGCACGCAACCGCAGCCTGCCGTTGCGGTTGAGGACCCATCCGCCCTGCCAGGTGTCCTGGTCGTCGTAACGACGCGGATATCCCTGTCCGGGGCGGGTTTCCACATTGTTGAACCACACGTACTCGGTGCCGGACCGGTTGGTCCAGGCCTGCTTACAGGTCACCGAGCAGGTGTGGCACCCGATGCACTTGTCGAGATTCATCACCATCCCGACCTGGGCCATGACCCGCATCAGTACGTCACCTCCTGGCTGCGTTTGCGGATGGTCGACACCATGTCGCGTTGGTTGCCGGTCGGTCCGAGATAGTTGAAGGCGTAGGACAACTGGGCATATCCACCGATCAGATGAGTCGGTTTCACCAGCAGCCGCGTCGGCGAGTTGTGGATGCCGCCCCGGCGGCCCGTCGCCTCCGACTTCGGGACGTCGATCGTGCGTTCCTGGGCGTGGTGGACGTAGCAGACCCCGGCCGGCATGCGATGGCTGACGATTGCACGGCACACGAAAACGCCGTTGGCGTTGGTGCATTCGATCCAGTCGTTGTCGGCGACGTCGATCGAGGCGGCGTCCTGGGGACTCAGCCAGGCGATCGGCCCGCCGCGGGAGAGTGACAACATGAACAGGTTGTCCTGGTACTCGGAGTGGATCGACCACTTCGAGTGCGGCGTCAGGTACCGCACCGTGATCTCCCGGGCGCCGTCGGGTCCGAGCTTGGGTTCGCCGAACACGCGGTGCATGTCCAGCGGCGGCCGGTAGATCGGGAGCGACTCGCCCATGTCGATCATCCAGTCGTGGTCCAGATAGAAGTGCATCCGTCCGGTGAGCGTGTGAAACGGCTTGAGCCGCTCGATGTTCACCGTGAACGGTGCGTACCGGCGGCCGCCGGTCTCCGACCCGGACCACTCCGGTGAGGTGATGACCGGCACGGGTGCCTTCTGGGTGTCGGCGAAGCGGATGCGCTTCTCCTCTGACCCGCGGGCGAGGTCGTCGAGGCGGAAACCGACGCGTTGCTGGAGTTGTTCGAAGCCGGCAACTGCGAGTTCGCCGTTCGTGGTCCCCGACAACGTCAGGATCGCCTCGGCGAGTTTCTCGTCGGTGTCGATGGCCGGTCGTCCGTCGCCGGCGCCGCCGAGCATCACGCCGTTGGATTCGGCGAGTGTGCGTGTTTGTTCCTCGAGCGGGTAGGTCACGTTCTTGACGGTGAAGCCGAGGGTGTCCGCGAGCGGTCCGATGGACGTCAGCTTGTCCGCGATCGCGGTGTAATCCCGTTCCACCACGGTGAAGTTGGGCATGTTCCGGCCTGGCTGTCCGACAACGCCGTCGTGTCGCCAGTCCAGAATCCGGCCGTGCGGTTGTGCAACCTCGCCGGGGGTGTCGTGCTGCAGAGGGACGCTGACGAGATCGCGCCGTGTACCGAGGTGGGTGCGTGCCAGGTCCGACAGCTTGCGTGCGAGCCGGTGGAACAGGTCGAAGTCGGACTTCGCCTCCCACGGCGGGTCGATCGCCGGTGTGAACGCGTGGACGAACGGGTGCATGTCCGTCGAGGACAGGTCGTGCTTCTCGTACCAGGTCGCAGCAGGCAGGACGATGTCCGACAGCAGCGTGGTCGATGTCATCCGGAAATCCGCCGACAGCAGCAGGTCGAGCTTCCCCTCCGGAATGTCGTCGTGCCAACGGATCTCGGCAGGCCTCGGGGTCTCGGGTTTCTCGGCGCCGAGCACGTTGTGGTGGGTGCCGAGCAGGGTCCGGAGGAAGTACTCGTTGCCCTTCGCCGAGGAACCGAGCAGGTTGGATCGCCACAGCACGAGTGTCCGGGGCCAGTTCTCGGGTGCGTCGACATCGGTGATGGCGGATGTCAGTTGGCCGTTCTGCAGACGCTCTGCGACGTAGGACGCCGGATCGGCGGCGTCACCGCGATCCACGGCGGCGGTCGCCTCGTCGGCGACGTCGAGAGGGTTGGTGGAGAATTGGGGATAGAAGGGCATCCAGCCGAGCCGCGCCGACTGGGCGATGGCGTCGGCGGTGTGCTCGTGGTCCATCGTGCCGCGCGACAGCGGAGAGGCGAGTGAGGATGTCGAGTACCCGTCGTTGCGCCATTGCCCGGTGTGCATGTACCAGTACGAGGTCCCGGTCATGGTCCGCGGCGGGCGCGTCCAGTCCAGCGCGTTCGCCAGCGAGATCCAGCCCGTGATCGGACGACACTTCTCCTGCCCGACGTAGTGCGCCCAACCGCCGCCGTTGCGGCCTATGCATCCGGTGAGGGTGAGCAGGGACAGGATCGCCCGATAGGTCGCGTCGCCGTGGAACCACTGGCAGATCCCGGCGCCCATGATGATCATCGAGCGGCCGCCGGATTCCTCGGCGTTGGCGGCGAATTCGCGCGCGACGCGAATAGCCGCCGCGGCCGGCACGCCGGTGATCTCGGCCTGCCACGCCGGTGTGTACGGCGCCGATGTGTCGTCGTAGCCGGTGGGCCACTCGCCGGGGAGCCCGTCCCGGGTGACGCCGTACTGCGCGAGCATCAGATCGAAGACGGTCGTGACGAGCCGTCCCCCGATCCGCCGCGCGGGGACACCTCGGCGGACCACGGCGCCGCTGCCGTCGGGGGCGTCGAAGACCGGGAACGCGACTTCGACGAATTCGGCCGCATCGCTCATGAGTGTCAGCGCGGGTTGCGCGCCACCGAGATCGAGATTCCATCGCCCCGCACCGGAGTCGGCGTACCGGAACCCCATCGAGCCGTTGGGCACCACCGGCTCATCGCGTGCCTCGTCCCAGCACACCGTCTTCCAGACGTCCTCGGAGGCAACATGTTCCGCGCCGGGCAACTCGTCGGCGGTCACGAACTTCCCAGGGACGAGTTTTCCGGGGATGTCGGTGCCGGTCGAGTCACCGTCCGGCCCGCCCGGTTCCTCGTCCAAGTGGATCAGGAACGGCAGGTCGGTGTAGCGGCGCACGTAGTCGTCGAAGAACCCGGTCGAGCGCCGGACGAAGAACTCGGTGAGGATGACGTGTCCCATCGCCATCGCGAGCGCCCCGTCGGTGCCGGCCTGCGCGGGCAGCCATTCGTCGGCGAACTTGGTGTTGTCGGCGTAGTCGGGGCTGACCGAGACCACCTTGGTGCCGCGGTAGCGCACCTCGGCCATCCAGTGCGCGTCCGGGGTCCGCGTCACCGGGACGTTGGAACCCCACATCATCAGGTACGTCGCGTCCCACCAGTCCCCGGACTCCGGGACGTCGGTCTGGTCGCCGAACACCTGGGGACTGGCCACCGGAAGATCGGCGTACCAGTCGTAGAACGAGGTCATCACCCCGCCGATCAACTGGATGAACCGGGTGCCGACGCAGTGGCTGACCATCGACATGGCCGGGATCGGGGAGAAACCCGCGCACCGGTCCGGACCGTGGGTCTTGATCGTGTGAACGTGCGCTGCCGCGGCCATCTCGACGGCCTCGTCCCAGGAGACGCGAACGAGCCCGCCCTTGCCCCGTGCGCGCTGGTAGGAGCGTCGGCGCAGCGGGTCTCCGACGACGTCGGCCCACGCCAGCACGGGATCGCCCAGCCGGCGCTTCGCCTCGCGGAACATCTCCACCAGCACGCCCCGGGCGTACGGGTGTCGGACCCGGGTGGGGGAGTAGGTGTACCAGGAGAAGGCCGCGCCCCGCGGGCATCCGCGGGGTTCGTACTCGGGTCGATCGGGGCCGACCGACGGGTAGTCGGTCTCCTGGGTCTCCCAGGTGATGATCCCGTCTTTGACGTAGACCTTCCACGAGCACGAACCGGTGCAGTTCACCCCGTGGGTCGAGCGGACGATCTTGTCGTGACTCCACCGATCTCGATAGAACACGTCGCCGGCGCGGCCGCCGTCCCGGAAAACGGCACGGCGATCGTCGGTCTCGTCCCATCGGGTGAAAAACCTGCCGATGTCCAACAGTGCGGTGGCTGCAGAACCCTGTACATCTTCTGACCGGGCCATGAGCGACACCATACGGAGGGTCGGCAATTGTTTCTTCCCGAATCGCAAAGTCGATCAGATATGCCGAAAACATTTGTGGGGAATACACCCGTCGGTCATTCGGGAAACAATTCGGTCGCTTCGGTCAACGCGTGGCAACCGTCAACAGGATCGCCGAGTCCTCTTGTGCGGTCAGGCCGTGACGCGTCGACGGAATGGTCACCAGGTCGCCGGTGGCGCCCTCCCACCGGCCGGCCGGGTCGCCGTCCGCCGAGGTCAGGACGACATGCCCGCGCAGGACCTGCAGCGTGGCCTCGGTGGGACTGTCGTGATCCGACAGTGCCGCGCCCGCGACCAGCGCGATCACGGTTTGTCGAAGGTGGCGAGAAGAGTTGCCGTGCAACGTATGAGAGGCCCGTCGGCTCGATGCTTCGCGGGCCGAGGACAGGAGCTCGTCGACGAGCTCGGGCAGATGAGTCGAATCCACGTGTTCCACCATGACATCGCGGCGCGGCGACGAGGTGATGTTCGGCGGATCGAGGCCAGTTCGTTGTTCCGCTGTCGACCGACGCGGTGATCCTGCCGCCTGGAATAGGCCACACAATCGTTGCGAAAATACCCGGTGATGACGGGCTCGCACCCATGCGAGTCGGGCGATGAGACGGTTTCGGAAAATGGTTCCGCGAAATGGTTTGAGAATCCAACTGTCGATTCCGGACAGAACCGATCGACCGTCGGATGGCTTCGGGTCCGCGCGCCGAACTGGGGTCAGCCGAGCCGCATCCGGAGCAGACGATCGTCGCCGTCGGCCGGCCGGCCGCGTCCGTCGGTGTTGCTCGTGCCGAACCACAGTGAGCCGTCGGGCGCGGCGGCCACGACGCGCAGCCGGCCGAACTCGTCGGCGTACCTGCTCACCGGCTCGCCGGCGGCCGACCCCGTGAGCGGTATCTCCCACAGCCGCCGGCCGCGGAGCGCGGCCATGTAGGCGCGGTCGCCGATGATCGCCAGCCCGGCCGGGGACGCCTCCTGCGTGGTCCAGGTGGCGGCCGGCGCGACGAATCGCGGATCATCGGAATCGCCTTCGACCTCGGGCCACCCGTAGTTGCCACCCGGTCGGATCAGATTGAGCTCGTCACGACGGTTCTGTCCGAACTCACTGGCCCACAGCCGGCCTGCGCCGTCGAAGGCCAGGCCCTCGACGTTGCGGTGCCCGTACGAGTGGACCTCGTTGCCGAACGGGTTGCCCGGCCACGGGCGGCCATCCCGGTCCACCCGCAGGATCTTGCCGTTCAACGCGGTGACGTCCTGGGCGACCTCGGGTACGGCGGCATCGCCGACCGCGACGAACAGGCTTCCGTCCGAACCGAAGGCGAGGGCGCCGCCGTGATGGTTGTAGGCCGCGTCGAGTCCGGTGATCAGCGGTCGGGGACGGGTGAGCCGGTCGCCGTCGAAGTCCAGGCGCACCAGCCGGTTGTCGGTGGCGGTCGTGTAGTAGACGAACACTGCGCTCTCGTCGCCCGGCGCCACCGCGATGCCCTGCAACCCGCCTTCGCCGCGCGGAGCGGCGTCAGCGAACTCGCCGACGGTCCGGACCTCGCCCCCAAGGGGACACCCGCACGACCGTGGCGTCGTCGCGCTGGGTGACGAGGGCATCGCCGTCACCGAGGAAGGCCAGCGCCCACGGCATGTTCAGCCCGGATGCGACGGTCTCGACCGACGCGGCGTCCGCGGACGTGCCCGTCGGACCCGAGCCGGATCGATCCCGCGTCGGCGGATCGTCGGTGGCGCACCCGGTCACCAGCGACGTACCGGTGATGCCGAGCAGCGAGGCCCCGAGCAGGCCCGTTTTGAGGAGTTTGCGTCGATCCATACCCTCGATGGTGCCTGATGATCGCCACTGCCGACCGGTGCCGATTTGGGTCTACGCTGCGGATTCCCTACACTAGACCGGTTGCCTGTGCACCTCAGGTGTCCGGGACACAACTGAATAGTCTCCGGTGCCGGCGAAAAGCCAAGGGCATCGGCGGCGAGAACCTTCTCCAAACAACTATCCACTTCGTGGAAGGCCCACCGCAGGTCGCCGGGATTTTTCCGGCCACCGGCGCTGTATGGGAACCGCTACGAGAAAGGTTGACGGTCACCCATGACCATGACTGACCCGATCGCAGACTTCTTGACGCGTCTGCGTAACGCCAACTCGGCGTACCACGACGAGGTGACACTGCCCTCGTCGAAGATCAAGGTGAACATCGCCGAGATCCTCAAGCGCGAGGGCTACATCACCGACTACCGCACCGAAGACGCGGAGGTCGGGAAGAACCTCGTCGTCTCCCTGAAGTACGGCCCGAGTCGCGAGCGCTCCATCGCCGGTCTGCGCCGCGTCTCCAAGCCCGGCCTCCGGGTCTATGCAAAGTCCACCAACCTGCCCAAGGTTCTGGGCGGCCTCGGCGTGGCCATCATCTCCACGTCGTCGGGCCTGCTCACCGATCGCCAGGCAGCCAACCAGGGCGTGGGCGGCGAAGTCCTCGCCTACGTCTGGTAGGGGAGGTAACAACACATGTCGCGTATCGGAAAGAACCCCATCGAGATCCCCGCGGGCGTGGACGTCACCATCGACGGCCAGAACGTCACCGTTAAGGGCCCCAAGGGTGAGCTCTCGCTCACCGTCTCCGAGCCCATCTCGGTCGCCAAGGAGGACAACTCCATCGTCGTGACCCGCCCCAACGACGAGCGTCGCAGCCGCGCGCTGCACGGCCTGAGCCGTTCGCTCGTGAACAACCTCGTCGTGGGCGTCACGCAGGGCTACACCAAGAAGATGGAGATCTTCGGTGTCGGTTACCGCGTGCAGGCCAAGGGCAGCGACCTCGAGTTCGCGCTCGGTTACAGCCATCCCGTGCCGATCGAGGCCCCGGCGGGCATCACGTTCGCCGTGGAGTCCCCGACGAAGTTCTCGGTCTCGGGTATCGACAAGCAGCAAGTCGGCGAGATCTCGGCGGTCATCCGCCGCCTGCGTCGTCCGGACCCCTACAAGGGCAAGGGCATTCGCTACGAGGGTGAGCAGATCCGTCGCAAGGTCGGAAAGACGGGTAAGTAAGCCATGAGTGATTCAGCTACCAAGACAGTGCGCAAACCGATCGGCAAGGACGTCTCGACGCGTCGTCGCAAGGCGACCGGCAACCGTCACTTCCGCCTCCGCAAGAAGGTCAGCGGAACCCCGGCCCGTCCGCGTCTCGCGGTCAAGCGCAGCTCGCGCCACATCCACGTGCAGTTGATCGACGACCTGGCCGGCAAGACGCTGGCCGCGGCATCGACGATCGAGGCCGATGTGCGTGCGGCCGGCGGCGACAAGTCCGCGCAGGCCCGCAAGGTCGGCGAGCTCATCGCCGCCCGCGCCAAGGCTGCCGGCGTCGACGCCGTCGTGTTCGACCGTGGTGGCAAGGACTACCACGGCCGGATCGCCGCGCTCGCCGACGCCGCCCGCGAGGGAGGCCTGAGCTTCTGATGACCATCTCGAACAGCTACACCCACATGACCGGAGGGAACCTCTGATGCCCGGACGTCAGCGTGACGGCGGAAACGGACCCGCCGGTAACGACAACAACCAGAACAACCAGGGCGGCGGCAACGACCGTCGCGGCGGTGGCCGCGGCGACCGTCGCGATCGTGGCGGCCGCGACCAGGACCGCAACCAGCTCGAGCGCGTGGTGACCATCAACCGCGTCTCGAAGGTGGTCAAGGGCGGACGTCGTTTTTCGTTCACCGCTCTCGTGGTCGTCGGCGACGGCCAGGGCATGGTCGGCGTCGGCTACGGCAAGGCCAAGGAAGTCCCGGCCGCGATCCAGAAGGGTGTCGAGGAAGCTCGCAAGAACTTCTTCCGCGTGCCCCTGATCGCCGGCACCGTGACCCACCCGGTCCAGGGTGAGGCCGCCGCCGGTGTCGTCATGCTCCGCCCGGCCAGCCCCGGTACCGGTGTGATCGCCGGTGGCGCGGTGCGTGCCGTGCTCGAGTGCGCGGGCGTCCACGACGTCCTCGCCAAGAGCCTCGGCTCGGACAACGCCATCAACGTCGTGCACGCCACCGTCGCGGCACTCAAGATGCTGCAGCGTCCCGAAGAGGTCGCGGCCCGCCGTGGTCTGCCGATCGAGGATGTCGCTCCGGCCGGTATGCTCCGCGCTCGCGCAGGACAGGGGGTCTGATCATGGCTCAGCTGAAGATCACTCAGGTCAAGGGCACCATCGGTACCAAGAGCAACCAGCGTGACAGCCTGCGGACCCTCGGACTCAAGGGCATCCGCCAGACCGTCACCCGCGAGGACACGCCGATCAACCGCGGCCTCATCAACGCGGTTCGTCACCTCGTGACAGTCGAAGAGGTTCAAGCATGACCATCAAACTCCATCACCTTCGCCCCGCTCCGGGGTCGAAGACCGACAAGACCCGCGTGGGTCGCGGTGAGGGGTCCAAGGGTAAGACCGCCGGTCGCGGCACCAAGGGCACCAAGGCACGCAAGAACGTGCCCGCCGGCTTCGAGGGTGGCCAGATGCCGATCCACATGCGGCTGCCGAAGCTCAAGGGCTTCACCAACCGCAACCGGGTCGAGTACCAGGTCGTCAACGTCGGCGACATCGCCCGCCTGTTCCCGCAGGGCGGCACCATCGGCGTCGACGAGCTCGTCGCGGCCGGCGCCGTTCGCAAGAACAAGCTGGTGAAGGTTCTCGGCGACGGTGACCTGTCGGTCAAGGTCGACATCACCGCCGACAAGTTCACCGCCTCCGCCAAGGAGAAGATCGCCGCTGCCGGTGGCAGCGTCACCGAACTCTGACGGACACACACCGCGGTCGGGCGGCAGCATCGCTGCCGCCCGACCGGGGCGTTTCGGTGTGACTGTTAGAGTCTCAGAGGTTGTCCTGCCGGACACGCCCAAGACTGCCGCATCCCGAAAGATCATCGTCGATTGCCGAGCACACGGGGGTCGGGTCGCACCGACCCGGAACGTAGACTCGCGTGGTCGTTACTAGGAGGAGTTAGTGCTTTCCCCCCTCTTCGCGGCCATTCGGACGCCGGATCTGAGGAAGAAGATCCTCTTCGTTCTCGGCATCATCATCCTGTATCGGCTGGGAGCGACCGTCCCGTCGCCGGGTGTCGACTACCAGGCCGTGCAGGCGTGTCTCGACGAGGTCTCGTCCGGTGAGTCGAGCTCGGTCTACTCCCTGATCAACCTGTTCTCCGGCGGCGCGCTGTTGCAGCTGTCGGTGTTCGCGATCGGCATCATGCCGTACATCACGGCGGCCATCATCGTGCAGCTGCTGACCGTGGTCATCCCGCGCTTCGAGCAACTCCGCAAGGAGGGCCAGGCCGGCCAGGCCAAGATGACGCAGTACACGCGCTACCTGGCCGTGGCCCTCGCACTCCTGCAGTCGACGGGCATCGTGGCCCTCGCCGATCGTGGCCAGCTCCTTCCGCAGTCCTGTGCGCAGAGCGGCGAAGTCCTCAATGACCAGAGCATCTTCGGTCTCTCGATCATCGTGCTCGTCATGACCGCCGGCGCCTGTGTCGTCATGTGGTTCGGTGAGCTCATCACCGAGCGCGGCATCGGCAACGGCATGTCGCTGCTGATCTTCGCCGGTATCGCCGCGCGTATCCCCGCCGAAGGTCGCACCATCCTCAACAGCCGTGGCGGACTCGTCTTCGCCCTGGTCTGTGTCGCCGCGCTGATCATCGTCGCCGGCGTCGTGTTCATCGAGCAGGGTCAGCGCCGCATCCCGGTGCAGTACGCCAAGCGCATGGTGGGCCGCAAGATGTACGGCGGGTCGTCGACCTACCTGCCGCTGAAGGTCAACCAGGCCGGCGTCATCCCGGTGATCTTCGCCTCGTCGCTGCTGTATCTGCCACAGCTGATCGTCGAACTCACGCGCAATCCCGATGGGACGCAGTCGACCTGGCAGGAATACGTCACCAGGTACCTGACCGATCCGAGCAACGGCGTCTACATCGCGGTCTACTTCCTGATGATCATCTTCTTCACGTACTTCTACGTGGCGGTGACGTTCAATCCGGAGGAGCGCGCCGACGAGATGAAGAAGTACGGTGGGTTCATCCCGGGCATCCGTCCGGGAGCGCCCACGGCCGAATACCTCGGGTATGTGCTCAGTCGAATCACTCTGCCGGGCTCGATCTACCTCGGTATCATCGCGGTACTCCCGAACCTGTTCCTCGAGATCGGTAACAGCGGCAACGTCCAGAACCTGCCGTTCGGTGGTACGGCCGTACTGATCATGGTCGGCGTGGGTCTGGACACGATGAAGCAGATCAACAGTCAGTTGATGCAACGCAAGTACGAAGGATTCCTGAAGTGAGACTTGTCATTCTCGGCCCGCCCGGAGCAGGTAAAGGCACCCAGGCGGAGCTTTTGAGCGAAGCACTCGGGATCCCCCACATCTCGACCGGCGACCTCTTCCGCGCCAACATCTCCCAGGGCACCGCCGTGGGTGTGGAGGCCAAGAAGTACCTCGACGCCGGCAACCTCGTCCCGTCCGAGATCACGGTGGACATGGTCCGCGCCCGTGTCGGCGAGCCGGATGCGTCGAAGGGTTTCATCCTCGACGGTTTCCCGCGCTCGACCGAGCAGGCCGACGCGCTGAACGACATCCTGGCGAATCTCGACGCCTCGCTCGACGCCGTGCTCTCGTTCGTCGTCGACACCGACGTCGTCGTGGAGCGCATGCTGGCCCGTGGCCGCGCCGACGACACCGAAGAGGTCATCCGCAACCGGATGGACGTCTACACCCGGGAGACCGCGCCGCTGCTCGCGTACTACGGCGACCAGGTCAAGACGATCGACGCGGTCGGTGACATCCAGGGCGTCCACCAGCGCGTCCTGAGCGCGCTCGGCGCCGGCGTCTCCTGACCCGCTGCGTTCTGACCGCACAGTCTTTGACAACCGAGGAATCGCTGTAGGGCATGGGTTTTCGTAAGCGCAAGCGCGTCGTCCCCTTCCGCAGTGCGGGCGAGCTCGATGCCATGGCCGCGGCGGGCGCGGTCGTCGGGGCCGCGCTCGTCGCGGTGCGCGATGCGGCGAAGCCGGGGGTCAGCACCCTCGATCTCGACGAGGTCGCCGAATCCGTGATCCGGGGGGCCGGGGCGGTGCCCTCGTTCAAGGGCTACCACGGCTTTCCCGGATCCATCTGCAGCTCGGTGAACGACGTCGTCGTCCACGGCATCCCGTCCGCGGACGTCGTTCTCGCCGACGGCGATCTGGTGTCGATCGATTGCGGCGCCATCCTCGACGGCTGGCACGGGGACTCGGCCTGGACCTTCGGGGTCGGGGAACTGTCCACCGCCGACGAGGAACTCTCCGAGGCGACGCGGCTATCGATGGAGGCGGGTATCGCGGCCATGGTCGACGGCGCTCGCCTTACCGACATCTCCCACGCCATCGAACTCGGCACGCGCGCCGCGGAGAAGAAGTTCGGCCGGCCCTTCGGCATCGTCGACGGTTACGGCGGCCACGGCATCGGCCGCGAGATGCACATGGAACCGTTCTTGGCGAACGAGGGTGAACCCGGCAAGGGGCCGACGCTCGTGATCGGCTCCACCCTGGCCATCGAGCCGATGCTGACGCTGGGCACCACGGACACCACCGTCCTCGACGACGACTGGACAGTCGTCACCGACGACGGTTCGCGTTCCGCCCATTGGGAACACACCGTCGCGGTGACCGCCGACGGACCCCGTATCCTCACCCCGCGCCCGGTCTGACTCCACGGCAGTGCGGGATTCGTAACGGGAACCGATACGAATCCCGCACTGTAGGGCTTGAAGTTCTTGGGTGCTGTCCTGTTGTTGCGCGGTCAGTTTCGTACCAGGAGTTCGGCGAGACACGCCTCGACCGGCGTATAGGTCTGGCCCGGGCGCAGTGGCGGGAGGGCCGCTGGCCAGTAGTCGACGATCGGCCATACGGGTTGTTGCTGGGGGCGTGTCTGATCGCCGGACGTGTTGCGTCCGTGGATCTCTCGCCGCACTTGTTCGAGGTGTGCCTGCAACCGCTTGGGTATGTCGGGTCGGCGGTTGATGTGTTCGGGGTTGGGCGGGGCGCCGGGTTCGGCGTTGAGTCGCCAGAGGCAGCGGCCTTCGTCGGGTCCGGATCGGGCGATTCGGGTGGTGTATTGGCCGGGTTGGTCGCCGACCATGCGGTTGTGGCGCGGGCAGGCGGGTGCGAGGTCGTCGATGTCGGTGAGACCGCCCTTGGCCCAATCTTTGTGGGCGTGATGAAGCTCGATGTGGGTGGCGGGCTGATCGCAGCCGGGTGCCGAACACACTTCCCCGTCGGGGCGGGCGAAGGAGACGAGGCGTTGTTCGCGGGTGGCCAGACGTTTGCCCCGCCCGAAGTGCAGCGGCACAGCGGTGGCGTCTTTGAAGATCGCCAACCACGGCTGGACGTCACCGGCCATCGCGATCAGGTCCCGGATGGGAAGCAGGGTGCCGGTGGCGGTGGTGGCGAGTCCGGCTTCGCGGATGAGGTCGGAGAGGTCGGCTTTGACGATCAGTTGCACGGGCAGGCCGCGATGCGAGGTGCCGAGTGTGCCGTCGGCGAAGCCTGCGGCCAGGGCGGCGTCGAGGGCGTCGTGATTCGTTTGGGCGAGAGTGCGACCGTCGCGGTCGGCGGCGGCGGTCAGGGCGTCGGGGTCGGCGGTGCCGGCCGGTCCGGACGGTGAGGCGGGGTCGTCGGGGTTGTTGAGTCCGGGTTTGCCCCAGACCGCGAACATCATGGTGAGTCGGGCGGCGAGTGCGGGTGTCAGTGTGCCGGAGATCTTGGCGGTGCCGTCGGCGCGTTGTCGGCCGATCCACAGGCCGCGGCGTCGTTTCTGGTCGGTGTCGTCGGTCAGTGTGCCGTCGGGGTCGAGATGGGCGAGCAGGCGGGCACCGAGTTGGGTGATCTCGGCGGGGGTGTGGGCTTCGGCGATCTCGGCCATCTGTCGTTCGGCGGCGACTTTGATGTCGTGGTCGATGGTGCCGGGGATGCGGTCGAGGACGTCGAGGGTGGCTTGTACGTGCGCGGTGCCGACCGCTCCTTGTGCGAAAGCTTCGGCGAGGCAGGGGTATTCGGGTGGGAGGAGTTCGCCGCCGAGGCTGGTGCGGTGGGCGGTGGCGTCCATCTGCTTACGGCGGCGCATCGGGTTCGACACCCGCAGCTGGTGTGTCATGTACTGCATGAGGGTGCGGCAGCCGGCCTTGCGGGGCAGATCGCGAGCCTCGACCTGGTCGATCTGCCGGTCCCCGGCGACGGTGAGTCGCGCGATGGCGCGTTCGGTGGCAGAGGCGACGTCGATCAGTTCTTCGTCGGTGCACGACGACAAGTCGACGGTCTGCA
Source organism: Gordonia sp. SGD-V-85 (assembly GCF_001456905.1). Lineage (NCBI taxonomy): Bacteria > Bacillati > Actinomycetota > Actinomycetes > Mycobacteriales > Gordoniaceae > Gordonia > Gordonia sp. SGD-V-85. The sequence goes on along the minus strand of NZ_LNQO01000009.1, from coordinate 137,481 downwards.
ACTTGTCGAGGGTGCGGTGGAGATCGGCAACCAATTCGACCGCACGAGGGGTCGGCGCGTCGGTGCCGACGTCTCGTTGGGAATCGAACACGACCTCACCCCCCTGTGGTGAATCGAATGTGGGTCCAACTCTACCGGCTATTAGGTTGGTGTGCAACGAATTTCGTCTTCTCGTGGGTGACGGACGGTTGTCGGTGGGGGATGGTAAGGCGGTTCGCGCCACAGCGCGGAGTGCATCATCTCAGCGGTTTGGTAGGCCGCGAGCAGTGATCCCATGGCGTGCGGCATCCGTCACCGATACCGTCGGCGAGATGGCCCGCACCCAAGAGATCCTCGCTACCCCACGCGGACGATTCCTCTGCGCGAACATGGCATTCCGTTACGCCACAGGTGAACGGGTCGATCAGTATCGGCGACCTCGGACATCTCCAGACGTTCAGGCCGCGATTCGGAGCGTCGACGTTGAAGGCCTCGTGGCGGCGGATGAATGGGAGCTCCTGGGTGCACTCGGGTACGCGGTGGACTTCGCTCGGTACTGGCAGCCTCCCGACGAGGAGGACATCCGCTATGCCGCACCTGAAATCGTTGCGCTCCTCGAGCCGGTAGCGGGGGTGCTGCTCCGCCATCCGGTCTGTGCATGGTGGGACGACCCGGTCGATCTCGCATTCCAGCGCGTGATCGCCTACCCGTTCGGAAGCGAGGCGCTCCCGGAGTCCGCCCTGCCATACCGGAGCGAGCGCGTGCGGTGGGATGAGTGGCGGGCCCACGTCGAAGCCGGCGAGGCGCGCTCGCGTCGGGAGTTCGAGCGCAATCCTCACCGCGCGTTCAGTGACGAGTGGTGGTCGACCCCTAATCCGCGGGGACGGTGCAGACGACGCGTGCCCGCCCGGGCCTCGGCGCGTTGCAGCTCGTCGCCGAGGAAGACACCTTGATCGGAGAGGAGGCCCGAGTCTGGATGGTGTCCGTCGGCGAACCCGCGCGGGTATACGAAGTCGCGGCACCCGCGGACTGGGCTCGGCTGGTCGACCGCTACCCACTCGAGGTGACCGCGTCGAGGAGATGGGACTGGTACAACACCACCGGACGGCATCGCCGCTGGTTCGTGCCCGACTGGCAAGCCGGCGCCGCCGACCTCGATGCCGTCCACGTGAGCGTCAACGGTTATCTGACGAGTGCGGGGATCGAGATCCCACTCCCGGAGCGGGACGGGGCCACGGTGCTGGCCGGATGGGGCCCGGATGTGACGTGGTGGCTCGACCCCGGTTCCATCCGCATCGACGATGTGCCCGTCTTGTGGCGTCGTGACGACGAATGGTGGGTTCCAACGCTGGCGGGTGACCGATCAACCAGATGACCGTGTGCGGCGGGTCGTGTCGTCGTACCGTTGACCATGCATTCCGACGTCTCCTGGCTCACCGTCGTGCGGCGGCTTCCGTTCACCGTGGCTCTCGCGGCCGCACTGCTGATCGTCGGCGCGACGACCGGATCGCTGTGGGGTAGGGCGAACGACAAGTCGTGGTATCACGAGGTGGCCTTCGGGCTCCCGGCGCTCCGAGAGGGCAAGTGGTGGACGCCGGTCAGCTCCGCGTTCGTCGAACCCGGACCCTGGCTGTACCTGCTGGCGCTGGTGGCGGTCGTCGTCGGAATGGGTTGGGCCGAATGGCAGTTGGGCACCGTGAAGGCCGTTCTGGTCGGTGTGGGCGGCCACCTGATCGCATCCCTGCTGACGGTGTTGCTGCTGTGGTTGCTTTCCTCCGAGGTCACGTCCTGGCGGTGGGCGGAACAGCTGGCCGACTCGCGTACCACCGGGGTGGGAGCGCTGGTCGTCTCGGCGGTGGCGGTGGCCTCGGCGACCGTGCGTTCGCCCTGGCGGCTACGTGTCCGGGTCCTGCTGGGGGCGATCGTCTCGGTCGCGTTCCTGTTCGAGGGGACCCTCGCCTCGGTCGAGTACGTTCTCGCCGCGATCATCATGCTGATCGTGGGGGAGAAGTTCTTCGCCACCAACGAACACGGTTGGGTGCCGCGGACCCGGCGTGAGGTCCGCATGCTGGGTTGCGCTGCCCTGCTGGTCATCGCGGGCGCGAACCTCCTGGTGTTCCAGTTCCCGGGCAGCGGGCCGCTCGGGCCGACCGACGCCGGGGACGACTCGGTCTTCACGATGCTCATCGGCCTCGTCGTCAACGTGCTCATCGCCGATCAACTCCGGCGGGGTAAGCGGTGGGCGTGGTGGGTGGCCGTCGTCCTCGGTGCGCTCAACGTCATCGCGACCCTGCTGGCGGTGATCCTGGTGGTCTTCACCGACGTGTCGTCGGAGGGCGCCGTGACGCTCGGAACCACGTTGCTCTGGGTGCTGGTCCTGGCAATCCTGATCCCCGGCCGGTTCGCGTTCGCGGTGCCGTGGCGCGTGCGTCAGGTCGGTGCGTCCGTCGACGGCGACGACCCGGTCGCCCGCGTCAAGGAACTGCTGCGCGCGCACGGCGGCGGCACGATGTCGTGGATGACGACCTGGCCGGGCAACAGCTACCAGTTCACCGGCGCTGCGGGCGATCTCGACGACCAGTCCGTCGTGACCTACCGAAAGCACGTCGGGACCATGGTGGCCCTGGCCGACCCGGTGTGCGCACCCGAGCGGTTGGCCGACGCCGTCGACGCCTTCGTCGACCTCGCGGAGAGCGCCGGCGCGACTCCGTGCTGGTTCTCGATCGGCTCGGCGACCTCGGAGATCGTCACCGGACGCGGATGGCTCAGTGTGCAGATCGCCGAGGACACGATCGTCGACCTGCCGGGTCTGGAGTTCAAGGGCAAGCCCTGGCAGCACGTGCGATCGGCGATGAACAAGGCCACCAAGCAGGACATCTCGATGCGGATGGTCTCGCTGGCCGACGAGTCGTTCGCCGTCAGGACCCAGGTGCGCGCGATCTCGGAGGAGTGGGTGGGGGACAAGGGCCTTCCCGAGATGGGATTCACCCTGGGCAGTGTCGAGGAGGCGATGGCCCCCGCGGTCCGGGTGGCACTCGCGGTGGATCCTACGGGCAACGTGCACGGCGTGCTCTCGTGGCTACCGGTGTACGCGCCGGGTGGCGACGTCGCGGGGTGGACGCTCGACATCATGCGACGCCGAACGGACGGGTTCGGGCCGGTCGTCGAGTATCTCATCGCGTCGTCGGTAGTCGCCTTCAAAGACGAGGGAGCGCAGTTCATCTCGCTGTCTGGCGCACCGCTGGCGCGAACGGGCGACTTCGACGCCGAGCCGCTCGACAAACTGCTCGACACGCTTGGTGCCGCGCTCGAGCCCTACTACGGATTCCGCTCACTGCACACCTTCAAGAAGAAGTTCAATCCCCGCTATGAGCCGGTGTATCTGGCCTTCCGGGACGAATCCGACCTGCCGCGTATCGGTGTGGCCATCTCCAGGGCGTACCTGCCGGATGCCACGACCGGTCAGCTGGTCCGGCTGGCGGCGTCACGAGGGGAGTGACCCGCCCGCCCCGGCTGTGAAGGCATCGTTCACGGGAATCGCCGCCTGAGTTCACCATCCGGTCGTCTCCGACGGCGAGACTTCGCCAGTGTCATCGGTCGACGAACATGTGCTGCCCGCAACGGGGCGGCGTCCCTGGCGAAGCTATGGGCTGTTCCTCCTGCTCGTCGTGCCGAACCTCGTCCTCCTCGGCGTGTTCACGTATCGACCGCTCGTCGAGAACATCCGGATGTCGTTCTACGACTGGAACATCGCCGAGGCGGGAGCGACGTTCGTCGGGATCGACAACTACCTCGAATGGTTCACCCGTGCCGATACCCGGGTGATCGTCGCCAACACCGTCATCTTCACGGTCGCCGCTGTCGTCGGCAGCATGGTCATCGGCATGGCGCTCGCACTGTTGCTCGACCGTAAACTGCGCGGCCGAAATCTGGTGCGATCGGCAGCTTTTGCTCCGTTCGTGCTGTCCGGGGCGGCGGTCGGCATCGCTTTCCAGTTCGTCTTCGACCCCAGTTTCGGCCTCGTCAACGACGTGATGGTGCGCCTCGGACTGGGCTCTGCACCTGACTTCTACCAGCAGCCGTCGTGGGCACTGTTCATGATCACGGTGACCTACATCTGGAAGAACCTCGGTTACGCGTTCGTCATCTATCTGGCTGCGCTGCAGGGTAAACGGACCGATCTGGACGAAGCGGCCGCGATCGACGGAGCCGGCTGGTGGACCTATTTCCGCAAGGTGCTGTTGCCGCAACTGCGGCCGACGACGTTCTTCCTGTCGATCACCGTGCTGCTCAACTCGTTACAGGTGTTCGACATCATCAACGTGATGACCCGGGGCGGCCCGTTGGGCAATGGCACCACCACGATGGTCTACCAGGTCTACGAGGAGAGTTTCGTCAACTTCCGTGCCGGCTACGGCGCCACCGTCGCGACCGTCATGTTCGTCGTCCTGCTGGCCATCACGGTGATCCAGGTGCGCATGATGGACAGGGGAGCGCGATGAGGCCCGTCACCACGAGTCCGGTGTCCGGACGGGTTGCCACGCCGGGGCGCACAGACGAGTCCAGACGTCCGCCGGCGGGCCCCGGGCAGAAGCGACGGCGCCCCGGCGGTGAGGCGATGACGCCGGCCACCCGCCGACGACTGGCCGACGCGTGCGGGTACGCGGCGATGACGGTGGTGCTGGTGATCATCGCGCTGCCCCTGGTGTGGATCCTGTTGGCGTCGTTCAAGGATCGCACCGAGATCTACGTGCAACCGGCCGTGTGGTGGCCGTCGACGTGGCGTCCAGAGAACTACGTCGAGGCCACGACGTCGATACCGTTCTGGAGCTACCTGCGCAACTCGGTCATCGTGACCTCGATCCTCGGCGTGGCCAAGTTCGTGCTGGGCGTGCTGAGCGCGTACGGGCTGGTGTTCCTGCGCTTCCCGGGCAAGAACATCGTGTTCGTCATCATCATCGCCGCGCTCATGGTGCCCAACCAGATCACCGTCATCACCAACTACGCACTGGTGGCCCAACTGGGACTGCGGAACACCTTCATCGGCATCACCCTGCCGCTCGCCGGTGTCGCATTCGGGACCTTCCTGATGCGCAACCACTTCCTGTCCATCCCGCCCGAGATCATCGAGGCGGCGCGGATGGACGGGGCAGGTCACTTCCGCCTGCTCACCAGAGTGGTGCTGCCGCTGTCGATCCCGACGATGGTCGCCTTCGCGACAATCACCCTCGTCAACGAGTGGAACGAGTACCTGTGGCCGTTCCTGATGGCCGACGACGCCTCGGTTGCCACGCTGCCCGTGGGATTGACCCTCCTGCAGAACAGCGACGGTCTCACCAACTGGGGCCCGGTCATGGCGGCGACCGTGCTCGCGATGCTGCCGATGCTCGTCCTCTTCCTGGCCCTGCAACGGCACATGATCAAAGGCCTCACCTCCGGGGCGGTCAAGGGCTGACCGGCCGGCACCCCACCAGCCAGAACACCTGGCGCGAGAACACCCCCGCGCGAGAACGACTGACACACAGACGATCGAAGGAGACGACAGATGATGAACATGTCCCGGCGCGGGTTCCTCGCCGCGTCCGCGACGGCCGCGGCCGGTGCTCTGGTGGCCGCATGCGCCGGAACCTCGGGTGACGGCGGTTCGTCGTCGGGCGACGCCTCGAAGCTGAGCTTCTGGTCGAATCACCCCGGCAAATCCATCGAGGTCGAACGAGAACTCATCTCTCGATTCGAGGCGGCCAACCCGGGCATCACCGTGCAGCTCGTCGACGCCGGCAAGAACTACGAGGAGGCGGCGCAGAAGTTCAACGCCGCGCTGTCCGGCGGCGCCGTGCCCGACATCATGATCCTGTCCGACGTCTGGTGGTTCAACTTCGCGCTCATCGGCGCGATCAGCCCCCTCGACGACCTCTTCGGCCGTGCGAACGTGAATACCGCCGACTACGTCGATTCGCTGGTCGGCGACTACAAGTGGAACAACCAGACGTGGGCGTTGCCGTACGCGCGGTCGACTCCGCTGTTCTACTACAACAAAGACGTGTGGCGCCGGGCCGGCCTGCCCGACCGCGGCCCGCAGACCTGGGACGAGTTCGACGACTGGGGCCCGCGGATCCAGACCGTGGTCGGCGGCGACAAGCGCGCGCACGGCTGGGGCAACGCGACCGACTACCTCGGATGGACCTTCCAGGGGCCGACCTGGACATTCGGCGGCGCCTACTCGAACGACTGGGAGCTGAAGTTCACCGATCCGAAGACCGTTGCGGCCGCGCAATATCTGAGCGACTCGATCAACACGAAACGGTACGCGAAGATCTCCAACGACATCGCCGGCGACTTCAGCGCCGGCATCATCGCCTCGACCATCGCCTCGACCGGCGATCTGTCGGGCATCACGGAGAACGCCGCCTTCGACTTCGGTACTGCTTTCCTGCCCGCGCCGCAGGGGGTCTCGGGTTGCCCGACGGGCGGTGCCGGTCTCGCGGTCCCGGCCAAACTGTCCGACGAGCGCAAGGTCAACGCGCTGAAGTTCATCGAGTTCATCACCAACACCGAGAACACCGCCTACTTCTCGCAGAATGTCGGCTACATGCCGGTGCGCAAATCCGCGCAGGACGACCCGTCGATGGTCGCGTTCTTGGAGAAGAACCCGAACTTCGCCACCGCCATCGAGCAGCTTCCGCGGACACAACCGCAGAACAACGCGCGGGTCTTCGTCCCCGGCGGCGACAAGATCATCGGCACCGGTTACGAGCGCATCGGCCTGCAGAACGCCGATGTCGCCGCGACCCTCGTCGACACCCAGCGCCAGATCGCGCAGATCTACGAGGCGCAGATCGCGCCGAAGCTCCCGTCATGACGGGCGACGTGGCGGGGCCGGTCGTGGGCGGGCGACGAGGGGGCCGGTCGTGGCATCGGTGACCTTCGACGGCGCGACCCGGCGCTTCGCCGACGGCCAGAAACCCGCCGTCGACTCGCTCGACCTGGCCGTCGACGACGGCGAGTTCATGGTCCTCGTGGGGCCGTCGGGATGCGGGAAGTCGACGAGTCTGCGGATGGTCGCGGGTCTTGAGTCCGTCGAGTCGGGGGCGATCCTGATCGACGACGTCGACGTCGTCGGAAGGGCGCCGAAGGCCAGGGACGTGGCGATGGTCTTCCAGAACTACGCGCTCTACACGAACATGACGGTCGCCGACAACATGGGATTCGCGCTGCGCAACGCCGGGATGAGCAAGGCGGACACCGCGTCCCGGGTCGGTGAGGTCGCCGAGATGCTGGAACTCACACCGCTTCTCGACCGCAAACCGGCGAAGCTGTCCGGTGGGCAGCGACAGCGGGTCGCGATGGGTCGTGCCATCGTGCGACGTCCCAAGGTGTTCTGCATGGACGAGCCGTTGTCGAATCTCGACGCCAAGTTGCGGGTGAGCACGCGTGCCCAGATCGCGGCCATGCAGCGGGAACTCGGCATCACGACGCTCTACGTGACCCACGACCAGGTCGAGGCGATGACCATGGGGCACCGGGTCGCCGTGCTCGATCACGGTGTGCTGCAACAGGTCGGGAGTCCGCGCGAGATCTACTCGCGGCCCGCGAACCTGTTCGTGGCGTCGTTCATGGGCTCACCGCAGATGTGTCTGATCGACGCCCGGGTGGACGCGGGCATCGTACGCCTCGGTGGCGCCGAGGTCCGGGTTCCGCCGTCGGTGCTGTCGTCGGCGTCCGCGGGCGACGTCGTCGTCGGTCTGCGTGCCGAGTCGTGGCAGGTGTCGGCTGCACCGCAGGCCGGGAACCTCACCGCAACGGTCGATCTCGTCGAGGAACTGGGGGCCGAACAGTTCGTCTACTGCAGCGCGGACGTCCGGTTGCGCGGGAGTCGCATCGTCATCCGTGTCGATCATCGCCGGACGATCGAGGTCGGTGACGTGATCGGGCTGACCCCGGAGGTCGACGAGACGTACTGGTTCGATCCGATCAGCGGGGTCGCCCTCGACGACCCGCGTCGTCACGACCTCAGCGCGGGACCGAAACCTCTTCGGTGATCGCGGCTTCGGACAGGGAGATGCGATCGGGACGGCTGTAGATCACCATCGACTCGCCGCGAGAGAAGCCGACGAGCGTGATGCCGAGGTCGTCGGCGGCGTCGGCCGCCAGTGACGACGGCGCGGAGACCGCGCAAAGCATCGGGATTCCCGCCATCGCGGCTTTCTGGACGAGTTCGAAGCTCGCGCGGCCGGAGACCTGGAGGACGGTGCCCGACAGGGGTAGTCGGTCGGCGAGAACCGCCCACCCGATCACCTTGTCCACGGCGTTGTGCCGGCCGACGTCCTCCCGGACGGCGAGCATGCGACCATCGGCGTCGAACAGTGCGGCGGCGTGCAGGCCACCGGTCTTGTCGAAGACGCTCTGTTCGGCGCGCAACCGGTCGGGGAGGTCCAGGACCGTCCCGGCGGCCACGGTCATGGTGTCGGCGGCGGGATCATGGACCGACGCGGTGTGGACCGCGGCGATGCTGTCCTTGCCGCAGATGCCGCATGCACTCGTGACGGGGTTGGTGCGGACCAGCTCGGAACCGGGTGGCGGCACATGCGGGGCGAGCGTCGCGTCGATGACGTTGTAGGTGTTGGCGCCCTGTGCGTCGGTGCCTGCGCAGTAACGGGCCGTCGAGTAATCCGCGCCGGTGGTCACCACACCTTCGGAGACCAGGTAGCCGGCGACCAGTTCGAAGTCGTGGCCGGGAGTGCGCATGGTGACCGCGAGTGTGCGCCCGCCGACCCGGATCTCGAGCGGCTCTTCGACGGCCAAGGTGTCCGCGCGCTGTGTCGGCTCAGCGCCGCGTCGGACACGGGTGACGCGGCGGCGTGCGGTGATTCGTCCCACCGGCACCACGGTAGTCCTGCGACTGTTTGTGTCTGCGGTCTCAGACGTCGAGCACCAGGGTGACCGGGCCGTCGTTGACGAGACCGACTTCCATGTGCGCGCCGAAACGGCCGGTGGCCACCGTCGCGCCGGCGGCCCGGAGCGCGTCGACCACCGCGTCGACCAGCGGTTCGGCGACGGGCCCGGGCGCGGCGGCATTCCACGAGGGGCGCCGGCCCTTTGCGGTGTTGGCATAGAGCGTGAACTGGCTGATCACCAGAATCGGGGCGCCGAGGTCGGCGGCGGCCCGTTCGGGGCCGTCCCCGCCGTCGAAGATCCGCAGGCGCCAGATCTTGTCGGCCAGCTTGCTCGCGTGGTCGACGGTGTCGTCGTGCGTGACCCCCACCAGGGCGACGAGGCCCGCGGCGCCGGGCGGGATGTCGAGCTCGCCGACGACCTCGCCGTCGACGCTCACACTCGCTTGGCTGACGCGCTGGAGAACGGCGCGCATCGATCCTCCGATCTCCGGGTGCGGTGCACGGACGGGGTGTTCAGTCCAGCGCGAACGTGACCGTGACGGTGAAGGTGAGTTCCTGCTGGCCGGGCTCGACCGGTACGGGCGCGGCCGCCACGTCGCGTTCGAAGGTACCGGGCGAGACCGGCTGTTCCTGGCCGCTGGTGCTCTCCTTGATGGTCAGCACGTCGCCGAGCGAGTCGCCGGCGAGACCGGCGTACTGCTGTGCGCGGCCCCGGGCGTCGGTGAACGCGGCTTCGCGCGCCTTCTCGAGGAGTTCCGAGTCGTCGTCGATGGCGAAGGCGACGTTGTTGATGCGCGTGGTGTCCCCACCGGCGGTCGCGGCGGCGCTCAGCACGGTCGACGCCGTAGAGATGTCGCGGATGGTCACGCGGATGGTGTTGGTCGCGGTGTATCCACTGATCTGGCTCGAACCGCCGGGTGCGGCACTCGAATACTGCGGGTTCACCGACACCTGCTGCGTGGCGACGTCCTTGCGCTCCACTCCGGCCGCGACGACCGCGTCGGTGACCGCGGTGACCTTGGCGCTCGTCTCGTTCAGCGCGGTCGTCACATCGGACGCGGTCGCCTCCACGCCGATGTCGGCGCGCAGGGTGTCCGGGGTGCCGCTGACCTGGCCCGACCCGACGACGGTCACCGACCGTGGCTGCCCGCCGGTGTCGCTGCCGCACCCGGCCACCACCAGGACCACGGCGGCGAGCGCCGCGAGGACCGATGTCGTCCGGAGTGCGGGGCGCAGTGTGTCGGCGCCGCGTGTACTCGTCATCGGTCGACCGGGTCGCGCATCAGCAGGGCCAGGAGCCACCCGACCACCGACACGACGATGGCGCCGAAGATCGCCGACCAGAAGAAGTCGTCGACCTCGAGCCCCCAGTGCGTGGTGTTGCGGGTGATCCACGCGGTGAGCTCCAGCATCAACGCGTTGATGACGATGTGGATCAGACCGAGCGTGAGGATGTAGAAGGGGATCGCGATGATCTGCACGATCGGTTTGATGATCGCGTTCAGGACGCCGAAGATCACGGCGACCACCAAGGCGATACCGACCTTCTCGGCGGTCGTCGAACCGCCCACGAAGTCGATGCCCGGCACGATCAGCGTCGCGACCCACAGGGCCACCGCGGTCAGCACGGTGCGGACGAGGAAGGCAAGCATGAGCGACAGTGTGCCAGCACCCTCGCCTCAACCATCGATCTGATCGCGACGGAACGTCATCATGGCGCGGATCGCGTCGTCTGACGGAGGGGCGTCGGGCTCGAGACGTACGGTGCCCTTCTGGACGTCGAAACCCGCGAGAAAGGGCCGCCCGGCGTCGACCGCCTCGGGGCTGAACGGGTACAGCCCGACGTGCTTCTTCGTGCGCATCACCGACAGGAGCGGGCTACCGCGATACGTCAGGGCCTCCCATCCCGTAGCCCTTGCCCTGCGTGGTGCCGGGGACCGTGTGGCGGGAGACGTCATAGATCCGGGAGATGACCGCGCGGTCGGCCGGGGCGAGCCCGTCGAGATAGTCGTCGACCGTCCCCATCCGCTTCGGACCTCCTTGCGACGCCGCGCACGCATTTGGCCTGGCCTGCCTGTTCGCGTAGCATGGACCGTCGGTGCGCATCGCGCGCCGGGCCTCGGCGTGTCAGCACGTGGGTCCGGTCGGCGCACACCGGGTGCAGGTCCTCGCGGACCGGTGCCCACACCCTAACGGACAAACACTGATTCAACCCGGCCAATGGGCCGCGACGTCGCCCAGATGTCGTGGTCGGAGGCCAGGATCGCGGAGGACATGGCGAAGAAAGACGGGGCCATCGAGGTCGAGGGTCGAGTGATCGAACCCCTGCCCAATGCGATGTTTCGTATTGAGCTGGAGAACGGACACAAGGTTCTCGCCCACATCAGCGGCAAGATGCGGCAGCACTACATCCGCATCCTGCCCGAGGACCGGGTCGTCGTGGAACTCTCGCCCTACGACCTGGCTCGTGGGCGAATCGTGTACCGCTACAAGTAGGACTTTCCCGGCGTCGCCGGGGACAGACTTCCCGGACATCCGTTCGGGAGGAGACCGACACCCACGTGTACGGCCGTTTCGGCGTGCGCGCGGGCGAGCCGAGCAGGAGAGATTGACGTGAAGGTTCAGCCGAGCGTCAAGCCGATCTGCGAGAAGTGCAAGGTGATCCGCCGTAACGGTCGGGTCATGGTGATCTGCGAGAACCTGCGTCACAAGCAGCGTCAGGGCTGATCACGCGCACCCTCCGGGTCGCTTGAGTCAGAACAACTGAAGATCGACAACTGAATACAACAGGACCTCCCAACACCAGCGGCGACAGACGCGTCACCGCCTACCTCCGGATCAGAGGCCGGAGCCCACGAGGCCGGACACACGGTTCGGCACCAGCTCGCGGGACGGACTGGGAGCAGACCTCTGAGAATCGAAAAGGAAATCCGCCACATGGCACGTGTTGCTGGTGTGGATCTCCCCCGCGAGAAGCGGCTGGAGATCGCACTGACCTACATCTACGGAGTTGGGCGTACCACCTCCAAGGAGATCCTCGAGGGAACGGGCCTGAGCCCTGACCTCCGAGCGAAGGATCTCACCGACGCAGACGTCTCGAAGCTGCGTGAGTACATCGAAGCCTCGGTGAAGGTCGAGGGTGACCTCCGTCGCGAGGTGCAGGCCGACATCCGTCGCAAGATCGAGATCGGCTGCTACCAGGGTCTGCGCCACCGTCGTGGCCTGCCCGTTCGTGGACAGCGCACCAAGACCAATGCCCGCACTCGCAAGGGCCCGAAGAAGACCATCGCCGGGAAGAAGAAGTAATGCCTCCGAAGTCACGTAGCGCAGGCCCCAAGAAGGGCACCCGCCGTCGCGATAAGAAGAACGTCCCGCACGGCCACGCACACATCAAGTCGACGTTCAACAACACCATCGTGTCGATCAGCGATCCCAGCGGCAACATCATCAGCTGGGCATCGTCGGGCCACGTCGGTTTCAAGGGCTCGCGCAAGAGCACCCCGTTCGCGGCTCAGCTCGCGGCCGAGAACGCTGCGCGCAAGGCCCAGGAGCACGGCGTCAAGAAGGTCGACGTGTTCGTCAAGGGACCGGGTTCGGGTCGCGAGACCGCCATCCGCTCCCTGCAGGCAGCCGGCCTCGAGGTCGGCACCATTTCCGATGTCACCCCGCAGCCGCACAACGGTTGCCGTCCGCCCAAGCGGCGTCGGGTCTAGCGGGAAAGGGAGGAACAGAGAAACATGGCTCGTTATACCGGCCCCGCAACCAAGAAGTCTCGTCGTCTTCGCGTCGACCTGATCGGTGGAGACGCTGCCTTCGAGCGTCGCCCCTACCCGCCCGGCCAGCACGGCCGCTCGCGGATCAAGGAGAGCGAGTACCTGCTCCAGCTGCAGGAGAAGCAGAAGGCGCGCTTCACCTACGGCGTCCTGGAGAAGCAGTTCCGCCGCTACTACGAAGAGGCGAACCGTCGCACCGGCAAGACCGGTGACGAACTGCTGAAGATCCTCGAGACCCGTCTCGACAACGTGATCTACCGCTCCGGCATCGCGCGTACCCGTCGCCAGGCCCGCCAGCTGGTCAGCCACGGCCACTTCACCGTCAACGGTGTGAAGGTCGACGTGCCCAGCTACCGCGTCAGCCAGTACGACATCATCGATGTCCGCCCGAAGTCGCTGCAGACCGTCCCGTTCCAGATCGCCAAGGAGCTCGTCGGCGATCGTCCGGTTCCGGGTTGGCTCCAGGTCGTGCCGTCGACCCTGCGTGTTCTCGTGCACAGCGTGCCCGAGCGTGCCCAGATCGATGTCCCGCTGACCGAGCAGCTCATCGTCGAGTTCTACTCGAAGTAACACCGCCCGACAGCAACAGCTGTTCGGTACACCCCTCGAGGCCGTCATATAGCGGGCGGCCAAAGGAGAGATCCACAGAATGCTCATCTCACAGCGACCCACCCTCACCGAGGAAGTCCTCGCCGAGAATCGCTCGAAGTTCGTCATCGAGCCGCTCGAGCCGGGCTTCGGCTACACCCTCGGCAACTCACTGCGTCGTACCCTGCTCAGCTCGATCCCGGGTGCAGCCATCACCAGCATCCGCATCGACGGTGTCCTCCACGAGTTCACCACCGTGGCCGGGGTCAAGGAGGATGTCACCGACATCATCCTGAACCTCAAGGGCCTCGTGGTCAGCTCGGACGAGGACGAGCCGGTCACCATGTACGTGCGCAAGCAGGGTCCGGGCACCGTCACCGGTGCCGACATCGTGCCCCCGGCCGGTGTCACCGTGCACAACCCCGATCTGCACATCGCCACCCTGAACGACAAGGGCAAGCTCGAGATCGAGCTCGTCGTCGAGCGGGGCCGCGGCTACGTCCCGGCCGTGCAGAACAAGGCGTCGGGTGCCGAGATCGGCCGCATCCCGGTCGACTCGATCTACTCGCCGGTGCTCAAGGTGACCTACAAGGTCGAGGCCACCCGTGTCGAACAGCGCACCGACTTCGATCGACTGGTGCTCGATGTGGAGACCAAGAACTCGATCAGTGCGCGTGACGCACTGGCGTCGGCGGGCAAGACCCTGGTGGAGCTGTTCGGGCTCGCCCGGGAGCTCAACGTCGAGGCCGAGGGCATCGAGATCGGGCCGTCGCCGGCCGAGGCCGACCACATCGCGTCGTTCAGCCTGCCGATCGAGGATCTCGAGCTGACCGTTCGTTCCTACAACTGCCTCAAGCGCGAGGGTGTGCACACCGTCGGCGAGCTGGTTGCGCGGACCGAGTCGGATCTGCTCGACATCCGCAACTTCGGTCAGAAGTCGATCGACGAGGTCAAGGTCAAGCTGCACGCGCTCGGCCTGTCCCTCAAGGACAGCCCGGCCAGCTTCGATCCGTCGCAGGTCGCGGGTTACGACCCGGCCACCGGCACGTGGTCGGAAGACGCGTCCTTCGACGCCGATTCCGGTGAGGATTTCGCGGAGACCGAGCAGCTGTAGTCGCTACGACGCGGCGGTAGCTGTCACTGCCCAACCCTGACTTCCGCATCGAGTGATGCGGGGTCCTCCTAGGAGAAGACAATGCCCAAGCCCACCAAGGGTGCCCGCCTCGGCGGGTCGGCCAGCCACCAGAAGGCGATGCTGGCGAATCTCGCCACCTCGCTCTTCGAGCACGGCCGCATCACCACCACGGAAGCCAAGGCCAAGCGCCTGCGTCCGTACGCGGAGAAGATCATCACGCACGCCAAGGCCGGCAAGCTGGCCAACCGCCGTGAGGTGCTGAAGGACATCCGTGACAAGGACGTCGTGCACACGCTGTTCGACGAGATCGGCCCGTTCTTCGCCGATCGTCCCGGTGGCTACACCCGCATCATCAAGACGCTGCCGCGCAAGGGCGACAACGCCCCCATGGCCGTGATCGAGCTGGTGCGCGAGTCCACCGCGTCGAGCGAGGCCAGCCGCGCGACCCGCGTCGCCGCCTCCAAGAAGGCCGCCGAGGACAAGCTCGACGCCACCGAAGAGGTTGTCGCTGATACCGATTCGGCTGACGCGAACGTGGTGGAGGCCGTCGAGGCCGACGCCACCGATGCCGAGGTCGCCAACGCCGAGGCTGTCGCCGAGGCTATCGACGACGAGTCCACCGCCGCGACCGCTCCCGATGCCGAGGCAGCCGGAGCCGACGTCGACGGTGAGAAGAAGTAGTCGACTGAGTCGAGAACCGCAGACCGAACCCGTCGGCGCCGATTCCGGTGCCGGCGGGTTCTGTCGTCTCCGCTTCGACATCTCGTACGACGGCACCGACTTCGCCGGATGGGCACGGCAGGTCGGCCAGCGCAGCGTGTGCGAGGAACTCGAGACCAGGTTGTCGACGGTCCTGCGGGTGCCGGTGCGGCTGACGGTGGCGGGGCGCACCGACGCCGGTGTGCATGCCACTGGGCAGGTCGCGCACGCCGAGGTTCCGAAGTCGGTACTGGAGACCCGATCGATCGCCGGTGATCCCGCGACGCTCGTCGGGCGTCTCGCGAAGATGTGTCCCGATGACGTCCGGGTGACGGCCGTGCGCGTTGTCCCGGAGGAGTTCGACGCTCGGTTCTCGGCGCTGCGCCGGCATTACCGCTATCGGTTGACCGATGCACGGTGGGGTGCCGAACCGGTGGTCGCGCGGACGACCGCGACATGGCGTCGGCCGCTCGACGTCGAAGCGTTGAACGCGGCATCGTCGGAGTTGCTCGGCCTGAACGACTTCGCGGCGTTCTGCCGTCGGCGGGAGGGTGCGACCACGATCCGGGAACTGCAGCGGTTCTCTTGGAGACGGGACGCCGAAGGAGTCCTCGTCGGCGAGGTGAGCGCGGACGCGTTCTGCTGGTCGATGGTGCGGTCGCTGGTCGGCGCGGTCGCGAGTGTGGGCGACGGCAGGCGCGACATCGACTGGTGCCGTGGGCTTCTCGATGAGCGAACCCGCAGCAGTCAGGTCCCCGTCGCCGAGGCCCGGGGTCTGTGCCTGGTCGGCGTCGACTATCCCGCCGACGACGAACTCGCCGCCCGCAACACGGTGACCCGTGACGTGCGCGGGTCGACCGGTTGCTGTGGTGGGTGACCACCCGCCGTCTCGACGGCGAGCCCGGAGTTGTTGTGACACAAGGAGGCCCCGGGGACAGATCCCCGGGGCCTCCTCGAGCGCAGCGGTCAGTTGCCCAGCTTGAGGCCGTTCTTGTCCCGAACACTGCCGGTCAGCATCATGATGCCGTCGACCAGCGCCCAGATGGCGACACCGAAGATGATGACGAACCCGATCAAGAAGATCGCGGTGATGTAGCCGAGGATCGTCAGGCCGAGTTGGATCGCGCCGGTGGTGTTGTCGCCGATGTAGAAGCGGCCGACGCCCAGGCTGCCCAGGAAGATCTGCAGCAGGCCGGCAACCAGCTTCGACTTGTCGGACAGCGGCTCGCCGGTGGACGGGTCACGGCCGTAGGGAGCAGTGGGGTCGGGTGCGCCGCCGTAGCCGTAACCGGGCGCCGCGGGATACCCGCCCTGCGGAGCCCCGTACTGCTGGGGTGCGCCGTACTGCTGCGGTGCCCCGAACTGCTGGCCCCCGAACTGCTGGTCGCCGTACTGCTGGGGTGCCCCGTACTGCTGGTTCCCGTATTGCTGGTCGCCGTACTGCTGGCTCCCGTACTGCTGGTCGCCGTACTGGGGATTGCCGACGCCGGGCTGCGAGGTCCCGGCGGTGCCGAACTCCGAACCCCCCGGCTGCTGGCCGGGGTCGGTGCCGTACGACGGCGAGGCGTCGGCCGGTGGCTGCTTGACGAACGGGTCGTGGGGCTTGTCGCCCGGGTTGTCTGGTGTGGTCATCGGGTGGTCCTCCTCGTGACTGGATGGAGCGGCGTGCTCATCTCGAACGTGCGGTCGGCTCAGGCGACGGTAGCCAGTTCGCGTGCGTAGTACACGCGACCGGACACATCGCTCATCGTCCAGGGCGACGTGGCGGGGACGTTGGTGACGTGCATCGCGCCGCCCGCGCCCCGGACCCGTACCTGGATGAAGCCCGTTGTGCGCCGTTCTTTCATCAGCAAGAACAGCAGACTCAGAAAGCAGATCAGAAAGAACCCGACGAGCGCCAGCACCAGGCCCGTCTGCGACATCTGTTCGGAGGACACGGACATGTCGGTGACCTCCCACTGCGAACCCGCGAGCGGGAACGTGCCCGACGGCGTGATCACGTGGTGCTGGGTGCACGTGATGTCACCGATGACCACGAGCGGCGGCTCGGGTAATGCCGCGGCACCCGCGTCGAAGAACGGCCCGGGCGGCGCGTAACCCATGCCGGGGCCCGGGAATTGGGCGGGAGCGGGCACGAAGCCGGGACTGGAGTCGTAGGCGTTCGGCTGATGCGGCAACGGACGGGTGCCGTCATTGCCATTCCCCGGGTACGTCATCCCGCAATGGTGGCATACGCGAGTGTGTTTCGGGTCAGGTGGCGTTGCGCTCGTCTCCGAAGGCCTCGAGCACCTCGTCGACGGTCTCGTCGTCGCCGACGAACTGCTCCGGATGGGCGCCCTCGGACATCAGATGCCGCCAGTTGAGCGGATCGAATTCCACCGGCGCGTGGCGCGCGATGAAGTCGATGACGATCCGGCAGAACCGTTCGGGGTCGTCGTGGAACGGGAAATGTCCTGAGCCGGAGAAGGTCTCGAACTCCGAGTGTGGGATCGCCGAGTGCGCCAGTTCGCCGTGGTGATGGGGGATCACGATGTCCCGGTCGCCCCACACGAGCAGGACCGGCAGGCGCTCGGTGAGGTAGCAGCGGTCGAGCATCGTGACGGACTGGCCGCGCCAGTCGACGACGGCGCGCAGAGTACGGAGGAAGGCGGCCGACGCGGTGGGGTCGGCAAGCCCACCGAGGACCCGCATGAGGTCCTCGTGGTCGGCCAGTAGATGTTCGGGCGTGGCCGAGGACGGGAACAGGGGCGGCATCGGCGCGGCGACGATCGCTTTCGCGAGCGTCGTGAGACCAGGGATCACGCCGGGGACGCGGAGTACCGACAGCACCTGCGGGACGACGGGCAGCGAGAACAACCGCAGGGCGGGGTTGACGTCGCGGGTGACCCCGCCGGCCGCGACCAGCACCAGGCGCTCGACGAAGCGCGGGAACTGATAGCAGAACTGCATTGCGACGCCGCCGCCCAGGGAGTGGCCGACGACCGTCACCTTGCTGATCCCCAGGACGACGAGGAGGTCGCGCATGCCGTTGGCGAAGGCCGGCACCGAGTAGTCGGCGCGTGGCTTGTCCGATTCCCCGTGGCCGAGCAGGTCGGGTGCGATGACGGTGTAGTGCTGCGCGAGGATCGGGATGACCTCGTCCCACGTCGACGAGTTGTCACCGATGCCGTGGATGAGCAGCAGCGCCGGACCGCTGCCGGCGATCCGGTAGGCGCGCCGGTAGCCGTGGATGGTGTGGTACTCGATGCGGACGTCGGTGTCGGAGACCGGACGCAGCGTCGGACCGGACGTCGTGGTCGGGGACGGATCCCGGTGCTTGGTGGGCACTGTCTCTCCCCTCGGTGTCGCTCGGGCGGTGTCGGTCGCGTCCTCGCGACGGAGCGGTGGATGGCAATGGGCGTTGTCCCGCTAGGCGTCGAGTAAACCGCATCACCGGTCGTCGTGCGCGGCGGGTGCCGGGTGCCGGCTGCGACCTGGGTTGCCGGGATCTGAATGGTTGCCGACGCTTTGCCACGTCGCGACGGTCACCGGGCCCCGGCGGGTCGCTGCGCCACTAGTGTTGGATTCGATGAACCCCTTCGACATCGAGTCCTTCGTGGCCACCGGTGGCCTCATCGGACTCTGCGTGCTGATCTTCGTGGAGACCGGCATCCTGGTCGGGTTCATCTTTCCCGGCGACTCGGTGCTCTTCACCGCCGGCGTGTTCGCCGCGCAACCCGATCCCTTCGCACCGCTGTGGCTGTTGTGCCTGGCTGTGCCGCTGGCGGCGATCATCGGCGACCAGTGCGGCTACTTCATCGGCCGCCGTGTGGGGCGCGGGGTGGTCGAGGGCAAACTGATGCGCACCATCGGACCCGAGTATCTGGCCAGGACGAACCACTACTTCGACCGCTTCGGGCCGCTCACCGTGTTCTTCGGCCGGTTCATCGGGATCGTCCGCACCCTGACCCCGCTGGTCGCCGGCTTCAGCGGCATGCCACATCGGACGTTCACCCTCTTCAGCGTGCTCGGCAGTTTCACCTGGGCGGCCGGGATCATCCTGCTCGGCTACTTCCTCGGCAACATCCCGGTCATCCGCGACAACATCGAGATCTTCATCATCGCCTCCGTGTGCACGATCGTCATACCGACATTCATCCACTTCGGTCGGCGCTGGCGGATCGCGCGGCGCGATCGGCGCGCCGAGACGCCCTGAGGCGAACCGCCGGTCCCTGAGGAGCGCACGGAGCTTGCGGAGGGCGTGACCAACCCCCGGTCCCTGAGGAGCGCCCGGAGCTTGCGGAGGGCGTGACCAACCGCCGCTCCCTGAGGAGCGCCCGGAGCTTGCGGAGGGCGCGTCACGAAGGGTCTGCCCCGCGTCTCACCAGGTCCCTTCCGCCGCCCGGGATCAGGGGTCGGTCAGCGGAGGAACGGCTCCTCCCGTTGTCCGGGGCCACCCGAGAAATCGTCGGCGATGGTCGCCGCGAGTTCGACGAACGATCGCTTCGTCGGCTTCGACATCAGTTCGAGGTCGACGTCCGCGCCTTCGGCGAGGTGGTCGTCGAACGGGATCTTGTGCACGGCGCGGCACCGCGTGAGGAAGTGTTGACCCAGCTGGTCGGTGTCGATGGTCGACGACCCGGGTCGCGACGAACTCAGGACGACCACGGCGCGCGAGACGAGGTGCCCGAAACCGTGCGCCTCCAGCCAGTCCAGGGTCGCGCCGGCGCTGCGGGCGCCGTCGAGAGCCGGGGAACTGACGAGGATGATCGTGTTCGCGAGGTCGAGGACCCCGTTCATCGCCGAGTGGCTCAGACCGGTGCCGCAGTCGGTGATGATGATGTTGTAGAAGCGCTGCAGCACGGTGATGACGCCGCGGTACTCCTCCTCGTTGAACGCCTCGGCCATCGCCGGATCTCGTTCGGAGGCAAGGACTTCGAGGCGACTCGGGGCCTGCGACGTGTGGGCCCGGACGTCTGAGTAGCGGTAGACGTTCTCATCGGCGAGCAGGTCGCGGACGGTCGACCGGGTCTGCTGCGGAATGCGCTGTGCGAGCGTACCGAGGTCGGGATTGGCGTCGACGGCGATGACGCGGTCGCCCCGCAGGGAGGCGAACGTCGAGCCGAGGCCGACGGTGGTCGTCGTCTTGCCGACTCCGCCCTTCAGCGACAGCACGGCGATCCGATAGTCGCCCCGGACCGGCCGGTTCACCCGTTCGAGCAGCTGCTGATATTCGATGTCGCCCTGCGACTCACCGGGATTGATCGCGCCGGCAGACAGCGTGTGCACCGCACGACGCCAGCCGCGACTCGGCGCGCGACGGGCCTTCCGGATGAGTGCCACCTCGTCGAGCGAGGGGCCTCCCGACGGCGGCCCGTATCCGTGCTGCATCGGCTGCCCGGGAAAGGCGGGCGCGGGACCGGGGCCCATCGGAGCGGGACCAGCGTACGGCGGAGGTTGATGGCCGGCGACTGGAGTCGGTGGCATCCCCGGCTGGGCGGACCACGCGGGAGCGGACTGGGGAGCCGGCGGGGCGGGCGGCACGATCTGCGACGCGGCGGGGTGCGGCGGCATTCCGGATGACGGTGACGGGCCGGTGACGTGCCCGGGTCCGAGGTTGTCGGGTCCGAAGTGGTCCGGCCCCGGGACGGGAGGAGCCTGCGGCGGCCACGGGGGAGCGACCGGGCTCTCGGTTGATGAGATCTCGGGACGCGGCTCCGGCGGAACGGGCCCGCCGTGAGGATGCGGATCGGCGGGCGCGGGCCCCGGGCGGCCGGCGGCGCCGGGATGGTCGGCGGACGGACGAACGGCGGCGGGATGGTCGGGCGGTGGCGCCGACCGGCTTTCGAAGTCCGGCCGCGGGGGCATCGTCTCGCGGGCCGGTGATGCGCTGTCCGGACGTGCGGACGGTCCCCGGGGTGCGGGCGGCGCGGGCGCTGCTGCCGGCGGCTGTTGTGGAGCGGCGGTCGGCGGGGCGAACTGCAGCCAGGGCGGCGGCGCCGGGGCGTCGGCATCAGGGGTGCCGGGCCCGGTTCCGTCCGGTCTCGTCGGGTTCTCGTACGTCATCGGGGAATCCTCTGGTCAAGCGGCCGGGCGCCGATCGCGTTGCGGCGAGTTCGGCGAGGCGTGCAGCGATCCACCCCGTTTTGTCGATCGACCCCGGCTGCGTCCTGCGGCAGTCTACCCAAGGTCCTCGACCTGGTCC
Source organism: Gordonia sp. SGD-V-85 (assembly GCF_001456905.1). NCBI lineage: Bacteria > Bacillati > Actinomycetota > Actinomycetes > Mycobacteriales > Gordoniaceae > Gordonia > Gordonia sp. SGD-V-85. The sequence goes on along the minus strand of NZ_LNQO01000009.1, from coordinate 116,229 downwards.
GGACGACGTCCACAGAGCCGTCTCGAGGACACGCGTTCGGCATAGTGCATCTCTGGTGTGGTGAGGCCGAACCGAGTATGGCACTATGCAGGCACTCAACACATGTGCGCAGCGGGGTGCGCGGTTCTTCACGGATCCGTATGTGGGAGGTCTGGTTCCGTCGAACGAAAATTCGATGGAACCGGAAGGGGCCCCGGCTGCGTCATATTCGGCGTGAAGGGGGTGCAGCTTTCCATGACCTACTCCGACGATCCTCGGGATCTCGTCGACGGTGATCCCGACGACCCGTGGGCGGTGTTGCACGAGTTCGTGACCGCGCGGTCACGGTCGGGCGGGCTCGGCGTCCGGACCACCGCGCAAGGTCTTCCGGTGGCAGTTCGTATCGAGGCGTCCGAACTCGACAAGGATCCGGCTCTGCTCGCCGGGGACATCCTCCGACTCTGTCAGCAGGCGGCGATGTCCGCCGGTATCCGGCTCCGCGAGAACCTGCTCGCCGCCGGCATCGACCGGGACCTCGTGCAGGAGATGCAGTTGCCCCGCCCGGACGATCTCGCACGAGCCGAGTGGCGCGACGACGAGGAAGCCGACGCGCCCGCGTCGTGGTTGCAGCGATGACCTGGGGAATGGACGAACTCGAGGCGCGCGCGCAACGGCAGCTCGACGGCCTGCACGGGTTTGAGGAGAAGCTACGCGCGATCTCGGTCCGGGAGACGTCGTCCGACGGGCTGGTCACCGCCGAGGTGGACGGCAAGGGCGCACTCATCGACCTCGAATTCGCCTACGGCGCCAACGAACTCGGTGCGAGCCGGCTGGCCGACCAGGTCGTGACGACCGCCGCGCTGGCCGCACAGAAGGTCTACGCCCGGATCGCCGCGGTGACCGAGGAGTTCAACGAGTCGTTCGGCGACATGCTGGCCGCTCGTCCGGCCGAATGACGGACCCGGCCGACATGACACCGATCCATCAGACTGACACCCACGAGGGGGTTCGAGAATGACGAACGTCAAGGTGACGCCGGAGGTGCTCGAGGGCTTCGCCGCCACGAACGCCGCGATGGCGACCGCCGTCGGCACCGCCGGGTCGATCGACGCCGCGGCCAACACAGCGGCGATGGTCCCCGTCTTCGGGCTCATCGGGCAGGAGTTCCTCGCCGCCTTCATCGCTGCGCAGGCCAGTCACCTCATGTCCGTGGGGCAACTCGCGGCCGTGCATGCCGCCACCGCGGCATCGACTGCGGCGGGTCTCGCCGAGTTCGAGGGCACCGACGCCGCCAGCGCCGCAGCCATCCGTTCGGTGCTGTGACGGTTCCACCGCTACCGGGCATCCCGGATGTGCCTGCCCTGAATCACATGACGGTGCAGGAGATGATCGAGGCGACCCCGCTCGGCCCGATCCTCGACCGCACGGTCGCCGACGTCCTGGGCGGACTGGGTCTGCCTCCGCTGCCGGTGCTGCCCCCGTTGCCGCCGATGCCGGGACTGCCACCGCTGCAGCCACCGAACCTGGACATGTTCATCAAACCGATGACCGATCTGCTGGGTGGTTTCGGCACCGGTGATCTCTCGGGTGGCGGATTCGACCCGACCGTCATCTTCGAGAGCCTCACCAAGGTGCTCGAGACGTCGATGACGATGGGGCAGAGCGCACTCAAACTCGCCGACCAGCTGTGGGCAGGGCAGGGCGCGGTGAGCGCCGGCGCCAAGACCGCCGAGGCGGGGGCGAACAGTTCGGCTCTGGCCACGCAGGGGTCGGGGATCTCGTTGGATACCAAGACGGCGGCCGCGATCGTGGCAAAGGGCTTGGCAGTGGTGCAGGGGATCATCGCGGCGACGGTCGCGAAGATCACCGGCTTCGCGGTACCGATGATGATGACACCGGCGGTCGGCGCAGGCTTCGCAGCTGCGGCCGGGTTCGCCTCCGTCGGACTGTCGCAGGCGACCGCCGCGGTCGCGGTGACCCGGGCCGAACTACTCGGCCCGACGACGGCTATGGCCGTAAACGGTGCCCCGGTCGCCGTCACCGGTGCACCCACCGCGGGCGCGGGACAATCGCCGTTCACGCTGGCCAGCTCGATCCTCGACGTCGTGTCGCCGGCGATGTCGACGGCCACCGAACTGCCCACCTCGCTGATGCAACCGATCAGCAAGATGCTGAACGTCGAACACGGTTCACCTGCCGTCGTCCCGGCTGCGCTGTCGCCGAAGTCGAAGGGCGCGGGCGGCGGTGGTGGTGGCGGGGGAGGCGGCGGTGGCGGTGGCATCGGAGGCGTGGGCGGAATAGCGACGCCGCTGGGCGCTTCTCGACCGACCGTCCCGACGAACTTCAACCTCGGCGAACCCGCCCTCGGTGCATCGACGACCGCCAGGTCCGTGACGGCGCCCGCCGCTATGCCGATGGGTGGCGCACCGATGGGCGGTGCCCCGATGGGTGCCGCCGGTGCGCGCGGCGCGGGCGCCGCGGACGACCAGCATTCGGTACCCGACTATCTCGTCACCGAGGACAACGGCCGTCGCGTGGTCGGTGAGTCGCCTGAGGTCGCTCCAGCCGTCATCGGTCATGAGGAAGCCGCCGAAGCCGATCCCAGCCCGGACATCGAACTGCGACTGGGCGTGCCCGGTCCGAAACGAAACGAGGAAGTATGAGCAACTCGCAACTCCGCGTCGAACCCGCCGAACTGATCTCGGCGGCAAGCGACCTCGACCGGATCGCCGACCGCCTGGAACACGCGCTCACCGCCGCCGGTCGGGCGTTGCCCGTGGCCGCGCAGGGTCGCGATGAGGTCTCGACCGCAGCTGCCGAGAGTTTCACGACGGTAGCCGAGAAGTTCGAAACGGACACGGCGACGGGAGTTCTGGAGATGCGGAAGATCGCCTCCGTACTCCGCGCGCAGGCCGCCGGCTTCATCGAGGGTGATGCCGAGGCGTCGGACGCCTTCCGCGTGGCGTTGTAGGAGAGCGCGAACCCCCTGCATAGCAACATCATTCCGCTCGCACATCCACAACCCGCCGGCATCGAAGGGAGGCGCTCGTGATCGGCTTCACCGGAGTCAACTGGGACACCCGTCCGACCGAACAGCTCGCCGCCGACCTCGGCGCCGGTCCCGGGCCCGCGCCGCTGGCGGAAGCGGGCCTGGCCTGGGCCGCTCTTGCCGCGGAGGTCGGGGAAGCCGGTGTCGAATACGCCGCCGTGCTGGCACGCCTGGGGGCGCATTGGCAGTCCGCCCACACCAGTGCGGCTTTCGAGAAGCTGACCCGGCTGGCCCCGTGGTTCGCCGAAGTCGCGACCGAGGCGGCCGAGAATGCCACACGCGCCGAAGCCCAGGCCGCGGCGATCACGGTCGCGCGGTTGAACATGCCCGACCTCGCCGAGGTCGACGTCGTCGAGAAACTGCACGAGATCGCAACCACCGCCACCGCGGTCGCACCGATCATCGCCGGTGCGGCCGCCCAGGCCGAGCGTGCGGTCGCGCACCAGCGAATGCGGGCTGCCCGTGTGATGCAGACGTACGAGAATGCCACCGAACCTGTTGCCGCGCCGTGGGAATCGGCGAAACCCGCACCGGGGCTCGTGTCCGGTGACGCGCTCGCCGCCGAGCGGGCGGCGGCGGCCCGCGCGGCCGCGCCACCTCCGACCCCGGCGCCGGCCGCGCCTCTGGGTGCGGCGATGCCCGCGGGCATCGGGGGAGTGTTCCTGCCGCCGCCCGAGAAGCTGAAGTACGCACCGACGATCGTCGCGAGCGGACCATCGCAGGTCGCCGCCACGACGTCCGGCGGCGCTCCGGGGGCGTCGGCCCCCGTGACCGGCCCCGGCGTACCGCCGCCGGTGGCCCCGGGTGTCGCCACGGCGGACCGCGGTTCGGTCGTCCGCACCGTCGGCGCCGACGCCGCCGAACTGGACTCGTCCGACCCTCCGCCCTCGGTGGCGACCGAATCCACGGAACAGACGACCTGGGCCGAGCTGGCCACGTCGGATCGTCCTGCTGCGCATTATGTCTCGGCGCCAGACGGGCACGGAATGCCCGACGTCGATCCGCGCTACCTATCGGAGACGCTGATGCTCGGCAACCCGGGTGAACGCCGATGATGCCGATCGTGCACGACGCCGGGATGACGTTCGATGCCGCAGTCCTGTGCCGGCTCGGCGAACGTTTCGGAGTCCAGACCTGGCCGGTCGTCCTCGACCTCGGGAACGTTGCCGCGGAGTCCGACACCGGGAATGACTCCGCCAACGTCACCCAAGCCGACCCCGACGCGGTGATCGCGGCGCTCGAACTCGTCGAGCACGGTGAGCCCACACCGTGGGCGTCGACGGTGCTACGGGTGCTGGCGCAACCGCAGCGCGAGATCGAGATCCGCTCCTACACTGACGACGCGGTTCGCCGAATCTGTGTGGCGCGCAACGGCCACGACCACGTACTCGTGACGCGGACGGGCCGTCGCGTCGACGTCACGGTCGTCGATGTCGCCGACGTCGAGGCCCTCGCCGCGGTGGTGCGGGCTCAGTTCGACGCTCTCGAATCCGCCGCGGAGCCGGCTGAATTCACGGCCTTCTCGGCTCCGTCCGACGAGGTCGTCGACCGGCTCGGCCGTTGTCGGGCCGGCACCGAGACGACCGACGCCCTGCACGCGCTCGGCGCCGCACCGGCCGATGCCGTCGTCGTCTCGGCAGGGTTCGCGTCGTGCCGGACCCGCACCGAGGTCGTCGCCTCGATGAACGAGGACGGACGATTCGCTCAATCTTCTGGAGCTGTCGCGATTTTCGACACCGAACGGGGTCGAATCGTGTCCAGTCCCAGCAAGTCCCCGGACGGTCGGGTGTGGACCACCTTCTCGCCGGGAACGGGTCATCGAATCGCACAGGCGGTCAGCCTGTTGATAGAGACCCTGCCCGACGGGAAATGGATGCCATGATCCGCATCGGGGGATTCCGCGGAACAGACCGCCGCGGGAATCAACTGTCAGGGGTATCTGTGTCACGGATACCAACGGGGGCATCGCCAAACGGTGCCGTTACACAGGAGGAGCACTCATGCTGAACTTGCCCGGAGCAGGCGGCGGCGCCGGCGTCACCGTGAACGTCGCGGACGGACAGGCCACCGCAGCCAAGGTCGGCAGTCTCGTCGAGGACATGAAGGCCGTCATCAACCAGATCGCCCAGCACGCCGGAAACGCCACACCCACGTGGCAGGGCTCGGCCGGTGTCGCGTTCGACGGCACGCACACCGACTGGAACAAGGCCGCGCTGACCATGAACCAGCTGCTGGAGCAGATCAAGACCCAGCTCACCAACGGCTTCGCCGGTTACGAGGACCAGGACGCGGCTGCCGCGCGCGGACTCAACACCAGCGTCTGACACCGGTCCGCATCCCGAACCTCACGTTCTGCGAAAGGAACCCACCATGAACGGCTCGATCAATTACGACTTCGCCGCTCTCGGCGATCTCAGCGGCGGCCTCCGGGCTGCCTTCACCCGGCTCGAGGACCTGAACTCGCAGCTCAAGGCGCAGGTCGCCGCCCTCGACGGGAACTGGAACTCCCAGCAGGCCAAGGCTGCCTACGTCGACGCGCAGGGCGCCTTCGATCGGATCTTCACCCAGTCCCGTGACTCGCTGACCGCGCTGGAGCAGGGTGTGAGCAACGCCAGCCGTGTCATGCAGGACACCGACGCAGCGATCGGAACGGGTTTCCGCGGTCTCGTCTGACCGCCGACCGACTCGTAGCCCGACGTCAGGACGGGGACCCACGGCCGTGCGCCGGGGGTCCCCGTTCGCGTTCGGGCGCGCCGTCTGCCAACGCCCGCGGGAGTCCCGCTTCGTGCGATAGCGTCGACGTCTACAGACCTCGCGGCACCCGTGCCCCGAGGGCGCAGATCTCGACGAGGAGGTAAGCGGTGGCATCTGCCAAGACCGTCGGAGGTGGTCGGGAGCAGTTCACCCGGAACTCCGGCTTCATCTTCGCCGCAATCGGTTCCGCAGTGGGCCTCGGCAACATCTGGCGCTTCCCGGGCGTCGCGTACGAGAGCGGCGGTGGTGCGTTCCTCATCCCGTATCTGGTCGCCCTGCTGACCGCGGGCATTCCCGTGCTGTTCCTCGACTACGCGGTCGGGCACCGCTTCCGCGGCACCGCACCACTGTCGTTCCGACGCATCAAGAAGCCGGTCGAGGCGCTGGGCTGGTTCCAGACCGGTCTGCTGTTCGTCATCGGCGTCTACTACGCGGCGGTCATCGCCTGGGCCGCCAGCTACTTCGTCTTCTCGTTCAACCAGAGCTGGGGCGACGACCCGGCTACCTTCTTCACCCAGGACTACCTCCAGGTCGGTGATCCGGGTGTGTCGACGACCATCGTCGGCGGCGTCGCACTGCCCCTGGTCATCGTGTGGCTCGCGGTGCTGGCCGTCCTGGCCCTCGGTGTCGCCAACGGCATCGAGAAGGTCAACATCATCTTCATCCCGCTTCTGTTCGTCGGGTTCGCGGGTCTGGTCATCCGGGCGATCACCCTGCCCGGTGCCGCTGACGGACTCAACGCCCTCTTCACCCCGCAATGGGCCGCGCTGAAGGACCTCGATGTCTGGATCGCGGCCTACAGCCAGATCTTTTTCTCGCTGTCGATCGCGTTCGGCATCATGATCGCGTATGCCTCGTTCCAGCGACGCCGGGCCAACATGACCAGCTCGGGTCTGGTCGTCGCGTTCGCCAACTCCTCGTTCGAGATCCTCGCCGGCATCGGCGTGTTCTCGGCGCTCGGCTTCCTGGCCTACCAGCAGCAGGTGGCCGTCTCGGATCTCGAGGGTCTGACCGGTCCGATCCTGTCCTTCGTCACGTTCCCGGCCGTCATCTCGGAGATGCCGGGCGCCGCGTTCTTCGGGGCGCTGTTCTTCGGCTCGCTCGTGATCGCGGGCTTCACCTCGCTCATCTCGCTGATGATCGGTGTGTCCGGTGCGCTCCAGGACAAGTGGGGCATCAGCCGCACCAAGGCGGCGGTCGGCGTCTCCGGCATCTGTGGTCTGATCTCGATCGCCCTGTTCTCCACGACCTCGGGCCTGATCGCCCTCGACACGGTGGACATGTTCGCCAACAACGTCGGCGTCGTCGCGTCGGCGATCATGATGACGGTCATCCTCATCTGGGTGCTCCGCCGCGGAGACATGCTGCGCCAGCACCTGAACGCCGTCTCGACGTTCAAGGTCGGCAAGATCTGGCTGGCGCTCGTCGGGGTCGTGGCGCCGATCTTCCTCACGATCATGCTGGTGCAGAAGGTGTGGTCGGTCATCGACGAGGGATACGAGGGATACCCGACGTGGTACCTCGGCGTCTTCGGCTGGGGCACGATCGCGCTGGTCGTCGTGGCTGCGGTGCTGCTCACCCTGCCGTCCTGGAAAGGCCGGGATCAACCGGACTTCCTACCGTGGCCACCGCTGGCCGACACCGGCCGCACCTCCGGCCCGTCCACGAAGGAGACCGTCCGATGAGCGGTATCGCCATCGTCATGCTCATCGTGTCGATCACCATCGTGTGGGGTGGGCTCGTCGCGAGCATCGTGTTCCTCCGCCGTCGGCCCGAGGTGGAGGACTTGGCAGAGGATCCGGACCTGGTCCGGGAGGACGCCGACCGCGCGGCCCGGCCCCACCCTTCGCGCGACACCTGAGGCTCGGAGCACCTGCCCCTCGGAACCGCCCGCTCGTTCGGTTAGCCTGGGTCGAACGCATTCGCGCCTGCATCGACGGGCGCCCGACGCGAACGACAAGGGGATCAAGTGACGACTGCTCAGGACGAGCTGAAGGCCGACAGCCGCAACGGAATCGACTACAAGGTGGCCGACCTGTCCCTCGCGGACTTCGGCCGCAAGGAGATCGAGCTCGCCGAGCACGAGATGCCCGGACTCATGGCGCTTCGACGCGAATACGCGGACGTGCTGCCGCTCAAGGGAGCTCGTATCTCCGGCTCGCTGCACATGACCGTGCAGACCGCGGTCCTCATCGAGACCCTCACCGCGCTCGGCGCCGAGGTGCGATGGGCGTCGTGCAACATCTTCTCCACCCAGGATCACGCGGCCGCGGCGATCGTCGTCGGGCCCAACGGCACGCCGGACGAGCCGAAGGGTGTGCCGGTCTTCGCCTGGAAGGGCGAGACCCTGGAGGAGTACTGGTGGGCGGCCGAGGAGATGCTGACCTGGCCCGGTGAACCGGCGAACATGATCCTCGACGACGGCGGGGACGCCACCATGCTGGTGCTCCGCGGTGCCGAGTTCGAGAAGGCCGGCGTGGTCCCGCCCGCGGAGGACGACCACCCCGCCGAGTACAAGGTGTTCCTCGAACTGCTGCGCAAGCGGTTCGAGACGGACAAGGGCAAGTGGACCGCGATCGCCGAGTCGGTCCAGGGCGTCACCGAGGAGACCACCACCGGTGTGCTGCGGCTGTACCAGTTCGCCGCCGCCGGCGACCTCGCGTTCCCGGCGATCAACGTCAACGACTCGGTCACCAAGTCGAAGTTCGACAACAAGTATGGGACCCGCCACTCGCTGATCGACGGCATCAACCGCGGCACCGATGTCCTCATCGGCGGCAAGAAGGTGCTGATCTGCGGCTACGGCGACGTCGGCAAGGGGTGCGCGGAATCGCTCGCCGGCCAGGGCGCCCGCGTCCAGGTCACCGAGATCGACCCGATCAACGCGCTGCAGGCGCTGATGGACGGCTTCGACGTCGTCACCGTCGAGGACGCGATCGGCAACGCCGACATCGTCATCACCTCGACCGGCAACCTGGGCATCATCACCCTCGAGCACATGCGGGCGATGAAGCACCAGGCGATCCTGGGCAACATCGGCCACTTCGACAACGAGATCGACATGGCCGGCCTCGAGCGGTCGGGTGCCAAGCGCATCACCGTCAAGCCGCAGGTCGACCAGTGGATCTTCGAGAACGGCAAGTCGATCATCGTGCTCTCCGAAGGCCGTCTGCTCAACCTCGGCAACGCGACCGGTCACCCCTCGTTCGTCATGAGCAACAGCTTCTCGAACCAGGTCATCGCGCAGATCGAACTGTGGACGAAGAACGACGAGTACGACAACGAGGTCTACCGCCTGCCCAAGCACCTCGACGAGAAGGTGGCCCGCATCCACGTGGAGGCGCTCGGCGGCAAGCTCACCAAGCTCACCAAGGAGCAGGCCGAGTACATCAACGTCGATGTCGAGGGGCCGTACAAGCCCGAGCACTACCGCTACTGATCGATCGGCAGAGAAAAGGAGCCCCACCTCGGTGGGGCTCCTTTTCTATGACCGGGGGTTCGAAAGCCGGGTTCCCGAAGTCAGGTTCCGATGTCGGGTTCGGCGTCGGGGCAGTAGATCCACGAACCCTCCTCCTTGAGGAAGCGCTCGTTCGACTTCTCCGATGCCGTTCTCTCCGTGCCCTTCTCGAGGTGGGACACGACCTCGGACTGGGCGACGTCGCCGTCGAAGACCGTGTCGAGGAAGCCGTCGAGAACGATGTCTCCGCCGTCGGCAGGGGGTACGCCGGTGATCCGGTCTCGGGACTGGGTGCACACCGCGGCGCGCATGCGCGCGACGTCGCGCTCGTTGCGGGCGGTGATGTAGGCGAGCAACGCCGCCCGGATCTCGGAAAGGGCGGTGTAGTCGGTCGATCCCGGCTCCGACCCGCTCTCACTCGGCGACGGGTCGTCGGAGGCGGAGGTCGGGCCCGACGTCGCGCTGGACGAACCGGCGACCACGGTGTCGTCCGACGACGATCTGGTCACCACCACCGTGAGCACCAGGGCGATCACCGCGACGACCGCGACGCCGCCGAGCGCCCAGGCGACGATCACCCCGGTGTTGCCGCGCGGCGGCGGGCCGGGCGGGCCCCCGAATCCGGGAGCCCCGGCCCCGGGGGGACCATACTGTCCCGGGGCGAACGGGGGACGGCCGTACGGGGCGGGCGGCGGCACCGGCCCCCGGTCGGGCGGAGGGCCGTATCCCCCCGGGCGATGCGGACCGGGCACTGGTTGCCGACCCGGGCCGTACTGCTGACCGGGACCCTGTTGACCGGGGCCCTGCCTGCCGGGACCCGGCGGGCCCGAACCCTGTGGACCCGGGCCCGGCCGGCCGGGGCCCGGCGGACCGTACGGCGGCGGCCCACCACCAGGTGGCGGTGGCTGATAGGTCATGAAATGCCCTTCACAATCGGTGGTCCCAGGCTATCGAAAGGGCGCCGCGAGGTCATCGGACGCGTCATTCGGTCGGTGCTGTCCGGTCGGTACGGAGCTCGTCGGCCAGGCCTGCGACATCCTCGCCGTCGAACAGGTGCCAGGGCGACATCCAGGCGTCCTCGGCGAGTTCGCGGTAGACGGCGTCGACCCGGCGCTGCAGGGCGTCGTCGCGTTCGTAGGCGTCCCGGGCTCGCGCCGCGTCCTGGTCGGCGCGCGATGCCGCACGCTGCATCGCGACCTCCGGTGACACCCCCAGCAGGACATGACGATCGGGGACCGGCATGTCGAATCGGCCGAACTCGAGGTCGACGACCCACCGCACCATCTCACCGCCGGCGCCCTGCTCCAGACGTGCGGCGTTGTAGGCGGCGTTGGACGCGACATAGCGGTCCAGGATCACGATGTCGTGGGCTTCGGTGGCGGCGTGGATGTCCCCGACCGCTCCGGCCCGGTCGAGCGCGAACAGCAGTGCCATCGCGTAGACGCTGTCGCGTAGGTCACCGTGCGAACCGTGGAGCGCTTCGGCCGCGATGTCGGCGGTCGCCGACCGGCCGTAGCGGGGGAAGGTGAACGTCGCGACCCGGAGTCCGACCGCTGACCATCGGTCGATCAGACCGGTGACCAAGGTGTTCTTGCCGGCGCCGTCGAGTCCTTCCACGGCTATCAATTGACCCACGCGGGGGAGTCTAGGTGGTGGAACCAAACGGGTCAGAACGTCCGTCCCGGCGCGTCGATCACCACGGTTTCATCACGGTGATGTCACCATTGACAACATGAAACCCCGCATCCTCGTCGTCGACGACGACGCCGCACTCGCCGAGATGCTGACGATCGTGTTGCGCGGCGAGGGTTTCGAGCCCTTCGTGGTGGGCGACGGCACACAGGCTCTGACCGCGGTCCGGGAGATCCGTCCCGATCTGGTGCTTCTCGACCTCATGCTGCCCGGCATGAACGGCATCGACGTCTGCCGTGTGCTGCGTGCCGATTCGGGTGTGCCCATCGTGATGCTGACGGCGAAGTCCGACACCGTCGATGTGGTGCTGGGCCTGGAATCCGGCGCCGATGACTACATGGTCAAACCGTTCAAGCCGAAGGAGCTGGTCGCCCGGGTGCGTGCGCGCCTGCGCCGGACCGACGAGGAACCGGCCGAGCTGCTGTCGATCGGCCCGGTGGAGATCGATGTGCCCGCGCACAAGGTCACCCGCGACGGCGTGCCGATCTCGCTGACCCCGCTCGAGTTCGACCTGCTGGTCGCGCTCGCGCGCAAGCCCCGTCAGGTGTTCACCCGCGACGTCCTCCTCGAACAGGTGTGGGGATACCGGCATCCGGCGGACACTAGACTCGTCAACGTGCATGTCCAGCGGTTACGCGCGAAGGTCGAAACCGACCCGGAGAATCCCGAGGTCGTCCTGACGGTGAGGGGGGTCGGCTACAAGGCCGGCCCGCCGTGATCGGTCGATCTCGACGACGGGTCAACAGCACTCTCGGACGCTTCACCCGCACCGCCGGCGCTGTCGGACGTGCCTTCGGGCACATCTGGCGGCGCTCGCTGCAGTTGCGGGTCGTGGTGTCCACGCTGGTGCTGTCGGTCGTCGTTCTCCTCATTCTCGGCTTCGTCCTCGTCACCCAGATCACCGACCGGTTGCTCGACGTCAAGCTGGCGGCGGCGACCGAGGAGATCGATCGCGCCCGCATCTCGGTGGAGCGCGATCTGTCGAGCGGCGCGGGCAACATGTCCGTCCAGAACCGTTTGCGTCAGACGCGGTCCCTGCTCACCGACCGGGACGCCGACACCGGGCAGGCGTCGGGTGCCGTCGGTGCCTTCGACACCGTCCTGCTGGTACCGGGCGGCTCCGACAACGGGGTCGCGAGCGGCGTCGGGCCGACGGCCGAGGTGCCGTCGAACCTGCGGGACATGGTCCGCGGCGGGCAGGTGGCCTACCAGTACACCCAGGTCCCCGACGGGACGGGGGGTCGGGCGCCGGCGCTGATCGTCGGCAGTCCCACGAACGCCTCGGTGCCCGGCCTCGAGTTGTACCTGGTGTTCCCGTTGACCGCGGAACAGAACACGCTCGACCTCGTCCGCGGCACGCTGCTGACGGGCAGCATCGTGCTACTCGGTCTGCTGGCCGCGATCGCGTGGCTCGTGTCGCGTCAGGTCGTCATCCCGGTGCGGTCGGCGTCGCGGATCGCGGTGCGGTTCGCCGACGGCCGACTGAAGGAGCGGATGCCGGTCCGCGGTGAGGACGACATGGCCCGGCTCGCGATGTCCTTCAACGACATGGCCGAGAGCCTGTCCAAGCAGATCACCCATCTCGAGGAGTTCGGCGGACTGCAGCGGCAGTTCACCTCCGACGTCAGCCACGAACTGCGCACGCCGCTGACCACCGTGCGGATGGCCTCCGACGTGCTCTACGAGGGCCGCGAGGATCTCGACCCGGTCCGCAAGCGGTCGGTGGAATTGCTGGACAAGGAACTCGACCGCTTCGAGACGTTGCTCAACGAGCTCCTGGAGATCTCGCGTCACGACGCCGGCATGGCCGAACTGGCCGCCGAGCGGATGGACATGGCCATCCCGATCGACGGTGCCCTGGCCACCGTCGGTCACCTCGCCGAGGAGACCGGCACCGAGCTCGTCCTCGATCTCCCGGCCGAACCCGTCCTGGCCGAGATCGATCCGCGTCGCGTCGAACGCATCCTGCGGAACCTGCTCGCCAACGCCATCGATCACGGCGAACGGAAACCGGTGACGCTCACCATGCGTTCGGATGGTGACGCGGTGGCCATCACCGTGCGCGATCAGGGCATCGGACTGCGGCCGGGGGAGGAGAAGCTGGTGTTCAACCGGTTCTGGCGATCCGACCCGTCGCGATTCCGGCGTTCGGGTGGTACCGGCCTCGGCCTGGCCATCAGCATCGAGGACGCCCGCCTGCACCAGGGGCGCCTCGAGGCGTGGGGTGAACCGGGCAAGGGCGCGTGCTTCCGGTTGACGTTGCCGCTCGTGCGCGGGCACAAGGTCCTCGGTTCGCCGCTGCCCCTGAAATCGGTGGGCACCCTGCAGCGCACATCCGCGCCCAGGACGGGTGGGCGCGCCGCGGGCCCGGGAGCGGGTGCCGAATGACGCGGTCATCCCGGTCCGGCCGCGCCGTCCTGGCGCTGGCGCTCGGCATCGCGGCGCTGCTGCTGGTCACCGCGTGCGGGGCGATCCCCAACGACTCGTCTCCCCAGCCGATCAAATCGTTCGAACGGGAGGGCGCGACCAACGCCGTCCCGGTGCCCCAGGCCGACATGGATCCCGAGGCCCTGGTGCGGGCCTTCCTCAAGTCCACCGTCGATCCCGACTCGGCGCATCGCTCGGCGCGCGCCTTCCTGACCTCGGTCGCCTCGCAGCAGTGGGACGACCGCGGCGACGCGCTGATCGTCGACGAGATCAACACCTTCGTCGACCAACGCAACGAGGACTCGGTGCGGATGCGGCTCATCGGCGACAACGTCGGGACCCTCAAGTCCGACGGTCAGCTGCTGCCGGCCTCGGGACGGGTCGAGACCAGCATCAGCCTCACCCGCTCGGGAGACCAGTGGCGCATCGACGGGCCCCTGCCGAACGGCACGATGATCGACCGGGACCAGTTCGACAGCACCTACCGGCCGGTCTCGCTGTACTACAGCGACCGCACCGGGCGCCGGCTCGTCCCCGACCCGCGCTGGCTCTACGCGGGACAGGCGACCGACCCGACCGTGCTGGTGAACCGGTTGATCGCGGGACCCGCGTCGGACCTCGCGGCGGCAGTGGACAGCGGCTTCCCCAACGGAGCCGCACTGCGGGGTCCGGTCGTCGGCCTCGCCGGGGGCGGCGTACGTGTGGATCTCGACGGCATCGGGAGCGCCCCCGCGCGGGATCGCAACCTGCTGGCGGCGCAGATCATCTGGACGCTCGACGGCGCCGACATATCCGGGCCCTACGTCATCGACGCCGACGGCGCGCCGCTGGCCGCCGAACGCGCCTCCGGATGGCAGACCACCGACGTGCGGGCCTTCGATCCGAACTCTGTGCCGACCACCGATGTCGGGCTCAACATCGTCACGGGCGGCGCGTTGCGAGCGGTGACCGACACCGCGACCGTGCCGGTGCAGGGGCCGCTCGGGTCGGCGCGCGATCTGCGGTCGGCGACCATCTCCGACAACGGGGCGCGGGTGGCCGCGGTCCGGAGTCTGTCCGGACCCGAGCGCAGGCTCGAACTGGTGATCGGCGACTACGGCGGCGACGTCGGACCGATCGTCGGCGGGTCGTCGATCACCCGGCCGTCGTTCGGCTCCGACGAGAACACCGTGTGGGTCGTCGTCGACGGCAAACCGATCCAATGGCAACGCGACGACGACGGCACCGCCACCGTGCCCGTCGAGGCTTCGGCGATCCCGACGGTCGCGCGAGGCGCGATCACCGAGATGCAGGTGGCCCCGGACGGTGTGCGCACCGCACTGGTGGTCGGCGGACAGATCGTCTTCGCGGTGCTGTCGACCAACACCGAGGGCCAGGTCTCGCTGACCAGCCCGCGGATCGCGGCCTACAACATCGGCAACCGCGCGGTCTCGGTGGACTGGGCGTCGCCGACGACGCTGATGATCGCGCGCGAGGCACCCGAGTCGCCGGTCGTGCAACTGTCGATCGACGGCACCCCGGCGGTTGGCCTGCTGAGCGGCAACGTGTCACCGCCGGTGCGGGCGGTGGTCGCCAACGCCTCGACGATCTACGTGGGCGATCAGCGCGGTGTGCTGCGACTCGGCAGCAGCAACGGCCAACCCGACCAGTACTGGACCGAGGTCGAGCCGGCGATGATCGAGGGCGCGATCCCGGTCCTGCCCTGAAATCCGAGCCGCTACCGTCAGGCAGCTGCGAGCACGACGACCGCCGCGACGTCGACGCCGTTCTCGGCGAGCACGCGCACCGATTCGGTCACGGTCGCGCCGGTCGTCAGCACGTCGTCGACCAGGATCGCGCTCGCCCCGGGGGCCGGGACGGCGCCGGAGCGCAGCCGGACGGCGCCGCGTAGATTCCGGGCGCGGGCCCGGGCGTCGAGTCCGGCGGAGTCCCGTGCCGTCGCCGACGTCACCAGCAGCGGTGCGACCCGTACCCGTCGGCCCAGTGCGGGCGCCGCGTTCGCCGCCACCGCCGTGACGGGGTCCCCGCCGCGCCGCCGCGCCGTCATCCGGCGGGTCGGTGCCGGGATCAGCAGCATCCGTTCGGCGTCGGGGAGCTCACCCCACCGGGCCAGCACGCGGACACCGAGCGCGAGAGCGGTGCCAAGGGGCCGGGCAAGATCGCGACGGTCGTGTTCCTTGAGCGCGATGATCGCCTGCCGATGCGGACCGCGGTACCGGCCCAGCGCCCAGACCGGGACGCCGGGCGCGACCCGAGGGTGGGCCGCGATGGGGGCGTCGGACAACGCGCGCTCGCATCGTCGACACCACCGGGTACCCGGGCGACCGCACCCGCCGCAGACCATCGGGAACATCAGATCGGCTCCCGCCTCGAAGACCTCCCGGCGCCACGTCACGCGCCGACGGTAGTGCACCTCGCACAGGTGTGCGGGGCGGTGGGCGAGGGTGTGCACAACCGGGGCACGGGTGCTCGCGGGAGGATCTCGTGCCCGTTCGTCCCGACATGCCGACGCCGCGCCGCAAAACGTGGCCGATACCGGAACTTGCGGCTACGGTCGGGGGTACAGCAGGTTGCCGGAGGCCGTCGAGGTGTGCCGGCCACGACCGCTTTTGCCGGGAGGTGATGCCCCTGTCTTTGAGTGTCAGCTGTCAGCTGACATGGACACATCCTCGGTGCCGTTCGAATCGCCAGTGCGACAACAGATCACGGCGATTCAACCGGCTTCGGGACAATTCAGGAGGTAGTTGAATGTCCACAGTCATCCACCGCAAAGGCCAGCGCGAACCGAAGACCGCCGACCCACGGCCGACCGTGGAGGAGGGTCCCGCGCCCGACCGCCGATCAACCGAGAACGATTCCTACGATCCGGAGTTCGCCTTCGTCCGCCCACCGGGAACGGTGGACGCCGACGAGCCGGCCGAACCCACCGCGAAGGTCGTGTTCAGCGGCCGCAACGTCGAGATCCCCGACCACTACCGCATCTACGTCGGCGACAAACTCGCTCGTCTCGAGCGATTCGATCCGACCATCTACCGATTCGACGTCGAGCTGAACCACGAGCGCAACCGGAGACAGTCCAAGGTCTGTCAACAGGTGGAGATCACCGCGACGGGCAAGGGGCCGATCGTCCGGGCGCAGGCCTGCGGCGAGAACTTCTACGCCGCCCTCGAACACGCGCTCGACAAGGTCGAGTCCCGGCTGCGCCGCGTCAAGGACCGCCGGCGTGTCCACCACGGCAACCGTCGGCCGCTCTCGGTCGCCGAAGCCACCGAGATCGGAGCGCCGCCCCTCCGCGACAACCAGCTCTCCGTGGACGGTTTCGTCGGTGATCCGAACTCGACGGCGGCCGACTCCGCCGAACAGTGGGACGACGGCGTGGAGGAATACACACCCGGTCAGATCGTCCGCGTGAAGGAGCACACGGCCGTGCCGATGACCGTCGACGACGCGCTCTACGAGATGGAACTGGTCGGCCACGACTTCTTCCTGTTCCACGACAAGGAGACCGACAAGGCGTCCGTCGTCTATCGCCGGCACGCCTTCGACTACGGGCTCATCAGGTTGACCTGACGCCCGAGCGGGCCCCGCAGGCGGTCATCCGGTCGATGTCCGACGATCCGATCAGGGTCTGCTCAGCTCACCTCGGTACCATGGGATCCGGTCTGTGCGTTCGCGCGGGCCGGATTCCGTGTGTTTTCTACAGGTGAGGGACTCGATCCACGGTGCTGAACAAGCTGTTGCGTGTCGGCGAAGGCCGCATGGTCAAGCGACTCGATGCGATCGCATCGCACGTCGAGACGCTGTCCGATGACGTCGAGGCGTTGACCGACGCCGAGTTGCGTGCCAAGACAGACGAGTTCAAAGAGCGCATCGCCGACGGGGCGTCGCTCGACGAGCTGCTGCCCGAGGCCTTCGCGGTCGCCCGCGAGGCGGCGTGGCGAGTGCTCGACCAGAAGCACTTCCACGTGCAGATCATGGGCGGGGCGGCGCTGCACTACGGGAACATCGCCGAGATGAAGACCGGTGAGGGCAAGACGCTCACCTGTGTGCTCCCGGCCTACCTCAACGCGCTCTCCGGCGACGGCGTGCACGTGGTCACCGTCAACGACTACCTGGCCAAGCGCGACTCCGAGTGGATGGGCCGCGTGCACCGGTTCCTCGGTCTCGACACCGCCGTCATCCTCACCGGCATGAGCTCGGCCGCGCGGCGCGAGGCCTACGCCGCCGACATCACCTACGGCACGAACAACGAATTCGGCTTCGACTACCTGCGCGACAACATGGCGCACTCGCTCGAGGACCTCGTCCAGCGCGGCCACTCGTACGCGATCGTCGACGAGGTCGACTCGATCCTCGTCGACGAGGCCCGTACCCCGTTGATCATCTCCGGCCCCGCCGAGGGGTCGAGCAAGTGGTACACCGAGTTCGCGCGGATCGCCCCGCTGCTCGAGCGCGACGTGCACTACGAGGTCGACATCAAGAAGAAGACCGTCGGTGTCCACGAGGCCGGCGTCGAGTTCGTCGAGGACCGCCTCGGCATCGACAACCTCTACGAGGCCGCCAACTCGCCCCTGGTCAGCTACCTGAACAACGCGATCAAGGTCAAGGAGCTGTTCCAGCGCGACAAGGACTACATCGTCCGCAACGGCAACGTCATGATCGTCGACGAGTTCACCGGCCGCGTGCTCGACGGGCGTCGCTTCAACGAGGGCCTGCACCAGGCCATCGAGGCGAAAGAGGGCGTCGAGATCAAGGCCGAGAACCAGACGCTCGCCACGATCACACTGCAGAACTACTTCCGCCTCTACGAGAAGCTGTCCGGGATGACCGGTACCGCCGAGACCGAGGCCGCCGAGTTCGACCAGATCTACAAGCTCGGGGTGCTGCCGATCCCGACCAACAAGCCGATGATCCGCAAGGACCAGGGTGACCTGATCTACAAGACCGAGGAGGCGAAGTTCGCCGCGGTCGTCGACGACGTCACCGAGCGCCATGCGACGGGTCAGCCTGTCCTGATCGGTACGACCAGCGTCGAGCGTTCGGAATACCTCTCCCGCCAGCTCAAGAAGCGCGAGATCCCGCACAGCGTCCTGAATGCGAAGTTCCACGAGCAGGAAGCGCAGATCATCGCCGAGGCGGGTCGGCTCGGCGCGGTCACCGTGGCCACCAACATGGCCGGTCGCGGTACCGACGTCGTGCTCGGCGGCAACCCCGACATCATCGCCGACACCCGGCTTCGCAAGGCCGGTCTCGACCCGGTGCAGACCCCCGACGAGTACGAGGCCGCGTGGGACGAGGCCATCGAGGTCGCCCGCACCGACGCCGCGAAGGAGGCCGAGGAGGTCCGCGCGGCCGGCGGTCTGTACGTGCTGGGCACCGAACGCCACGAGTCACGCCGTATCGACAACCAGCTGCGCGGCCGTTCCGGCCGCCAGGGCGACCCGGGTGAGTCGCGGTTCTACCTGTCGGTCGCCGACGAGCTCATGCGTCGATTCAACGGCGGTGCGCTCGAGGCGATCATGAACCGGCTGCCCGACGACGTCCCCATCGAGGCGAAGATGGTGACCAAGGCGATCCGCAGCGCGCAGACGCAGGTCGAGCAGCAGAACTTCGAGATGCGCAAGAACGTGCTCAAGTACGACGAGGTGATGAACGAGCAGCGCAAGGTCATCTACGCCGAGCGCCGCACCATCCTCGAGGGCGAGGATCACCACGAGCAGGTCAAGCAGATGGTCGACGACGTCGTCGGGGCCTACGTCGACGGTGCGACCGCCGAGGGTTACGCCGAGGACTGGGATCTCGACGAGCTGTGGACCGCACTGCGTGCGCTGTACCCGATCGAGCTCGATCCGAAGGATGTCGTCGGTGAGTCCGAATACGGTGAGCGCGATGACATCTCGGCCGACGAGCTGCGCGAGAAGCTCGTCGCCGACGCGCGCGCCGCGTACGACACCCGTGAGAAGCAGATCGACGCGATCGCCGGCGAGGGCGCGATGCGACAGCTCGAACGGAGCGTGTTGCTGAGCGTGCTCGACCGCAAGTGGCGCGACCACCTGTACGAGATGGACTACCTGCGCGAGGGCATCCACCTGCGTTCGATGGCCCAGCGTGACCCGGTCGTCGAGTACCAGCGCGAGGGCTTCGACATGTTCCACGGCATGCTCGAGGGCTTGAAGGAAGAGACGCTGAGCATCCTGTTCAACGCGCAGGTGCAGACACAGCAGCCGGCGGCCGAGCAACCGCTCCCGAGTGCTGCCGACCTGCGCGCGGCCGTGGGCGCGGGTGCCCCGGCACCGGTGCCCGCTCCCGCTCCGGCCGCCGACTCCGGTGCTCAGGCCCCGGCCGCCCTGCGGGCCCCGACTCAGTCGGCGGACGCGGCGGTCACATACTCGGGCCCGGGCGAGGGCGGCGGTACGGTCGTGCACTCCGAGGAGGAGGAGCTCTCGGGCGCCGCGGAATCCGCCAGCCGTCGCGAGCGCCGCGCCGCGGCCCGCGCCACCACCAAGGGGTCCCGGCCGAAGCCGCCGAAGTCCAAGAAGCAGCGCCGCTGACCGGCGCCCCAAGCGGGTGCCGCCACCAGCAGTGACCGCCGACGGTCGGTCCCGGAGATGTCCGGGACCGACCGTCGACGTTTTTCTCGGATTCGATGGAACCGGGACGCCGCCCCGTGCGTCCAAATCCCATGCGTCCACTCCTGGCGGGTCCTGAACTCGCACCCACGAGCACGTCGCGGCCGCACGGATCGCGGCCGTCGCAGCAGACACCGCGGGTCCGGGTTCGTCCGGCGCCGCCGTACGAGCCCGCCGGTCCGGTGGTGGCAGCACCGCACGGCCTCGCGACTCCGACGGCCATCCGGCCGTTCCCGGGGTCGGCTCCGGGTGCCGGTTCGGCGCGCAAGACCGCGGTCGCCGCGGCCGAGGCCCGCCGCTTCACCGTTGCGGTGTCCCGGCTGCTGTTCGAGGTGGTCGATCGGCGTCGCTCGGTCGCGCACCTCGGCGACGTCGTGTCGCCGGCGATCGCCGACCAGGTCGCAGCCCTCGTCCGGCACGACGCCTTTCGGATTCCGGAGTCGACCGGAACCGGGACGCCGGGGACCGTATCGACGCCGGTGGCGCAGATGTCGACCGGGAATGTGCTGCGGCGCGTGCACGTCCAGGTGTGCGATCCCAGCGCCGCAGAAGTGTTCGGCTCGTACGAGGGGGGTGGGCGGACCCGGGCGTTCGCGGGCCGCATCGAGCGCAAGCCGATCCGGGTCCGTGGCGCCGCGGACCCAGGCCGGCGATCGTTGGGTCGAGTGGAATACCGGTGGCAGCTGGTGGCCCTCGAGTTCGGCTGACGGGTAGCTCCTGCGCAGACCACGGAAATCCGCGTCGACGGCTACGATCGGCGTCGTGGTCACCCGTCTGTCGCCCCGCGACGCGATGTACTACTTCCTCGACGATTCGCGGTCCACGACCCACCTCGGGGCGTTGCTGATCGTCGATCCCGCGGCCGCGCAGGCGACCTCGGAGAACGCCGAATCGGGCGACACCGGATCCGAAGCGTCCGACGCGGCCAGGCGAGCGTCCCGGCAGTCGACGCTCGACTACGCGGGTCTGGTCTCGCTGGTCGAGAACCGCCTTCAACTCATCCCGCGGTATCGCCAGGTCGTCCGCGAGGTGACGCTCGGGCTCGCGCGCCCGGTCTGGGTCGACGACCCCGACTTCGACATCAACTTCCACATCCGTCGCGCGGGTCTGCCGCGGCCCGGTGGAGCCGTCGACGTCGACGAACTCGTCGCCCGGGTGATGTCGCGGCCGCTCGACCGCACGCGACCGCTCTGGGAGATGTATCTCATCGAGGGTCTCGCCGACGGCCGACTCGCGATCCTGACCAAGTCGCACCGATGCCTCATCGATGATGCGGGCAGCCGGGAGATCAGTGAGGTCATCTGCGACGACACCGAGACAGCGGAACCGCTGCCGGAGGAGTTGTGGATGCCGGGCAGGCCGCCGGGCGGCACCCATCTCGTCGCCGGTGCCCTCGCCGAGGCGCTCGCGCGTCCGGGCGACCTCGTGGACACGGTGCTCCACGGCAACGGAATCGTGTCCGAGATGCGGTCCGCCGTCGGCACGACCGTGCGGCGCGTGGGGGACGTGGTGTCGCAACTGACCGATTCGGCGCCACGCAGTCCGTTGAACAACGCGGGCACCACCACCCGGTCCTTCACCACCGTCGCACTGCCGCGACGGGGGTGCGCAAAGGTCGCCGAGCATCACGGTTGCACCATCAACGACGTCGAGCTGGCCATCATCTCCGGCGTCATGCGCAAGTGGATGCTGTCGTTCGATCCGGCCGAGGTCCCTGCCGACACCGTGCGGGTCGTCGTGCCGCTGTCAGCACGCGACCCGGGTGTCGAGCGCACGGCCGAGCCGGAACCCGGGTGGATCGGGGTCGGCAAACCGAGTTTCGTCACCGATCTGCCGGTGGGGGAGAGTAATCCGGCCGTTCGGCTGGCGCAGGTGGCCGGCCTGGCCGACCGATATGCGCAGTCGCCGCGCCGGATGACTCTCGGTCCCAGCCCGCTCTTCCCCGAACTGGGTGTGGTGCCGTTCCCGGAGATCAGCTCTCGGGCGTTCCGGTCGCTGAACAGCCGTGCGTACAACGTGCCGGTGGCGATGAGCACGTCGCCGGTGCCGGACCGTTTCGTCCTCGGCGCACCGGTGCGCCAGGTCTTCTCGATTCCCACCCTCGTGTCGCAGCGTGCGCTGGCGATCAGCGTCGTCGAGTACCGTGACCATCTGCACTTCGCCTTCGTCGCCGACCGCGGAGTCATCGCCGATCTGCCCGCGATGGCCGACTACGTCTTCGAGTCCCACGAAGAGTTGACCCAGAAGAGTTGACCCAGAAGAGCTGACCCAGAAGAGCTGACCCAGCCCTACCGCTGGCCGAACGGGAGTAGTTGACGAATGAGGGTGTACCTGCCGGCGACGTTGGCGATGCTGTTGCGGCTCGATACCGACGGCGAGTTCCGTCCGCTGGGCGGCACGGGATTCGCCCTGACGCCCGCGCTGCGTGAGGCCTTCGTCTCCGGGGACGACGAGGAGCTGTCCGAGGTCGCGCTGCGCGAGGCCGCGCGTGCGTCGTTGCGCCTGCTCGCCGGGGAGGCCCCGGAGGCCGGCGACCGCGAGTCCGAGTCCGAACTGGTCGCCGACGAGGCGGTCACCGACTCCGCGGACACCCCGCGTCTGCCGCCCCGGCGCGTGGTCGTCGCGGCCGACGTGGAGGACGTGACACTGCGTCCCGACCTGGACGACGCGGTGGTCAAGATCGCCGGGCCCGTCCCGGTGTCGGCGATCGCGTCGGTGCATGTCGACGTCGCCGAGGCGGAGCCGAAGGTCCGTGCGGCCGTGGTGGTCATCGACGCCGCCGACATGGGTGACCTCGATGCCGAACTCGCGGTCGGCGACGTCGAGGACTTCGATCTCGCGTGGTACGCGACTCAGGAACTGCCGT
Organism: Gordonia sp. SGD-V-85; assembly: GCF_001456905.1. Taxonomy (NCBI): domain Bacteria; kingdom Bacillati; phylum Actinomycetota; class Actinomycetes; order Mycobacteriales; family Gordoniaceae; genus Gordonia; species Gordonia sp. SGD-V-85. The sequence continues at coordinate 93,376 of NZ_LNQO01000009.1, read as the reverse complement.
TCCTCCTCGAGCTGCTCTGAACCGAACCACTAACCTACGGTTGCGTAGGTTATGGTGGCTCCGACACGTTCCCCGACGTCGAAGGCGGTAAGTGAGATGGGTTTGCTCGAGAGGTTCGAGGAACCGGTTTCCGGCGTCGCGGCCCGCAGCCGCGGCTCGCAGTGGGCCCGCGCCGCGCTCACCCGGATCACGACGCCGCTCCTGCCCGACGACTATCTCCACCTGGCGAATCCGTTGTGGTCGGCCCGCGAGCTGCGGGGCAAGGTCGTCTCGGTGACCAAGGAGACCGAGGACACCGCGACGATCCGCATCCGGCCCGGTTGGGGCTTCTCGTTCGACTACGCCCCGGGTCAATACATCGGCATCGGCGTCCTGATGGAGGGCCGCTGGGCGTGGCGTTCCTATTCGCTGACCTCGACCCCCGACTCGTCGGCGAACGACAAGACGATCTCGATCACGGTCAAGGCGATGCCCGAGGGCTTCTTGTCCAGTCACCTGGTGAACGGTCTCCAGCCCGGCACGGTCGTCCGTCTCGCCGCACCGCGCGGGGAGTTCGTGCTGCCGGACCCGTTGCCGGCGAAGGTTCTCTTCGTGACCGCCGGAAGCGGACTCACGCCCATCATCTCGATGCTGCGCACCGCACGACACCGCGACCAGCGCACCGACATCACACTCGTGCACTCGACGCCCACGCCGGCCGATCTGCTCTTCGCCGACGAACTCCGGGACCTGGCGGACAGCGGCGTCGTCGACCTGCACGTGCAGTACACGCGAACCGACGGGCAGATCACTCCCGACGCGCTGCCGTCCCTCTGCGCCGACTGGCGCGAACGTCAGACCTGGGCGTGCGGACCCGCCGGGTTCCTCGACGGCCTGCAGCGCCTCTACGCGGAGGCGCACCTGACCGAGCAGTTGCACATCGAGCGGTTCGCCCTCGAACGCGGCGTCGTCGGGGCCCAGGGCGGCACCGTCACGTTCTCGCGGTCCGGGAAGTCGGCGGTCGTCGACGGTGCGACCACGTTGCTCGAGGCGGGGGAGACCGCGGGCGCGATGATGCCGTTCGGATGCCGGATGGGGATCTGCCAGAGCTGCGTGGTCATGCTCGACAAGGGATGCGTGCGCGACCTGCGTTCGGGCGTCGAACACGTCGAGGGCGAGCGCATCCAGACCTGTGTTTCCGCCGCGGCGGGGGACTGCACCCTCGCCGTCTGAGCAGCGTCTTCGTCTCGTGTGGCTCGCGCGCATCGGTGAGCCGGTAGGGTGAACGACGTGCGTGGCGAGAGGAATCTGTTCTGTGGAAACGCCGGCGAAGGCACCAGTGACCGCTGAGGCCCCGGCCCCCAGCGAGATCCCCGTCCTGAGTGACGGAGGCGTCACCCTGCGGCCGCATGAGCCCCACGACCTCGACCGGATGGTCGAACTCGCGGCGGATCCGGTCATGATGCGATGGACCCCGATCCCGGCACCGTACAGTCGTGCGGCAGCCGAGCGCTTCGCCCTCGACTACGCGCCGCGCAGCTGGGCGAAGGGCACCCGGATGTTGTGGGCCGTCGAATTCGACGGCCGGTTCGTCGGCACCGTCGACATCGAGGGCGAGGGACCGCTCACCCGACTCAGCTACGACCTGCACCCCGACGCCCGCGGGTGGGGCGTGATGAAGCGCGCCGTCCTGCTGGCCGTCAACTACGCATTCTCCGAAGCGGACAAAGAGGTCGTCCGATGGACGACCGTCGCCGGCAACATCGACGCGCTGCGGGTGGCCCACTCCTGCGGTTTCCGTCTTGACGCCGCGGTTCCCAACGGCATCGAGGTCCGCGGTCACATCCGCGACGCCTGGGTCGGATCGCTGCACGCAGGCGATCCTCAGCATCCCAAGACCGATTGGCGGACAGACGTTTTCGAGACCGAGCGGTTCCGCCTGCGGCCGCTCGCGGAGACCGACGACCCGCGCATCCGGGAGACGCTCGACGACCCGGTGTCGCGCAAGTACCTGTTCGCGCGCCCCGATCCGCTGGAACTCGAACACGCTGCGGCCGAACGCCTCCGCAAGTGGTGGACGGCCGCGCAGGGCACGACATGCACCTGGGCGGTGGCGGATCGCGAGACCGACGACTACCTGGGCGACATCACCCTGCTGCACATCGACGAGGTCACCGGCGCCGAGGCGGGTTTCTACACGCACCCCGAGGCCCGCGGCAAAGGCGTTCTGGGCGAAGCATTTCCGGCTGCGGTCCGGTACGCCTTCGACAAGCTGGGGTTCCGCCGCCTCACCCTCTTCGCCGCCGACAGCAACGAGGGCAGCAAGAAGCTCGCCCGCATCGCCGGCTTCCGCGAGTTCGGCACACAGAAACTCGCCGCCCGGTCCGACGGCGTCTTCGAGGACCTCGTGGGATTCGAGCTGTTCCGCGACGACTACGAGGCCGACCGCAAGGACTGACTAGTCCCGCCCCGTCGACCATCCACTGTCTCGCGTCGATTGTGCAGCTTCCTCGCCGGCACGGAACCCGTTCCGTTGATCGGTTGAGTCCCGGTTCGTCACACTCACTGGACACGACGCCGTCGCCAACCTACGCTTGCGTAAGTTACGGAAACGTAGGCTTAGGCAGTGGTCGACACGCGCACCTCGAAGTCGCGCCATCGACCGACCACCGGCGAAGGGAACCACACGTATGGCGATCTCTGACATCCCCGAATACGCGCACCTGACCGAGTCCGACGTGGCCGCACTGGGAGCCGAACTCGACGCGATCCGCGCCGACATCGAAGCCGACCGTGGTGAGCGGGATGCGCGGTACCTGCGCAACACGATCCGATTCCAGCGCGGGCTGGAGGTCACCGGCCGCGCCCTGCTGTTCGGTTCGACTCGGAAGTCGGCCTGGTGGGCGGGTGCGTGCGCCCTCGGCGTCGCGAAGATCGTCGAGAACATGGAGCTCGGGCACAACGTGATGCACGGGCAGTGGGACTGGATGAACGACCCGGAGGTACACAGCACCACCTGGGAGTGGGACAACACCGACCCGTCGGCGCACTGGAAGCACACGCACAACTACATCCATCACAAGTACACGAACGTGCTGGGCATGGACGACGATGTGGGCTACGGACTGCTGCGCGTCACGCGCGATCAGCGGTGGCGTCCGTTCAACTACGGAAATCTCGTCTACAACACGATTCTCGCGCTCGCCTTCCAGTACGGGGTCGCCGTGCAGCACCTCGAGCTGGGCAAGAAACGCAAGACCCCGGAGGCCCAGGAAGAGTTCCGGCGCAATCGCAACGAGGTCCTGTCGAAGATCGGCAAGCAGGTCGCCAAGGACTATCTCGCCTATCCCGCGCTGGTCAGCGCCACGACGGGGCACAAGGTCGGCTACGGCCGAGCGTATGCCAAGGCCGCGACCGCGACCGCGCTCGGCAACGTCATCCGCAACGTGTGGAGCAACGCAGTCATCTTCTGCGGTCACTTCCCGGACGGCGCGGAGAAGTTCACCAAGCAGGACATCGACAACGAGACGCAGGCGGAGTGGTATCTGCGCCAGATGCTCGGCAGCGCCAACTTCGACGCCGGATTCCCGCTGGCCTTCATGAGCGGGAACCTGTCGTACCAGATCGAGCACCACATCTTCCCCGATCTCCCGAGCAACCGGTACGCCGAGATCGCGGTACGTGTGCGCGCGCTGTGCGACAAGTACGACCTCCCGTACACCTCGGGTCCGTTCCCGGTGCAGTACGCGAAGGCGTGGCGGACCATCGCCAAGCTCTCGCTGCCGGACAAGTACCTGTCGGCGACCGCGGACGACGCACCCGAGACCGCCTCCGAACGCCGCTTCAAACAGGGCCTGCCCGAGGGTGCGCGTCTGCGGGCGACGATCGACGAGACGACCGGCACGCGTCGTGGGTTGCGTTCGGCCATCGCGTCGCTCCGCTCCCGGCGGCGAGACCAGGGTTCGCTCCGCTCGCTTCGTTCCCGAATCGGTGTCGATGCGTCGGCCGCCCGCTCCGACGAGCAGGCCGCCTGATCGGCGCAGGTCAGACGGCCGGCACACATCGAGACCAAGGCAGTGGCCCCGACAGGGGCATAATGAGGCGCAATGGCAATCACTGAAATCAACGAGTACGCGCACCTGACCGACGCCGACGTGGAAGCACTCGGTGCCGAGCTCGACGCGCTCCGCCGTGAGATCGAGGCGGACCGCGGCATGCGCGACGTCCGGTATCTGCGGCGCACCATCTTGGCGCACCGTGCTCTCGAGGTCGCGGGCCGCGCGGCTCTCATGGGCAGCCGTTCCCGGCCGCTCTGGCTGCTGGGCACCGGAGCGCTCGCGCTGTCGAAGATCATCGAGAACATGGAGCTCGGGCACAATGTGATGCACGGGCAGTGGGACTGGATGAACGACCCGGAGGTCCACTCGACCACCTGGGAGTGGGACATGGTGTGCGCGGCGCCGCACTGGAAGCACTCCCACAACTACATCCATCACAAGTACACCAACGTCCTCGACATGGACCACGACGTCGGTTACAAGACGTTGCGGGTCACGCGGGACGAACCGTGGAAGCCCAAGCAGCTCCTCCAGCCGGTCACCAACATCCTGCTCGCGGCGCTGTTCGAGTGGGGCATCGGTTTGCACGACCTCGACATCAAGGACGCGATCTCGGGGAAGAAGCCCAAAGAGGTCGCGATCCCGCAGCTGAAGGTGTTCGCGCGCAAGGTCGGCAAGCAGTTGGCCAAGGACTATGTCCTGTTCCCCGCGCTGTCGGGACCGAATTTCAAGCACACGCTGACCGCGAACCTCAGTGCCAATCTGATCCGCAACGTGTGGGCCTACGTCGTCATCTTCTGTGGTCATTTCCCGGACGGCGCGGAGAAGTTCACCGCAGAGTCACTCGAGAACGAGACGCAGGGCCAGTGGTATCTGCGCCAGATGTTGGGGACGGCGAACTTCGACGCCGGACCCGCGATGGCCTTCTTCAGCGGGAATCTCTGCTACCAGATCGAACACCATCTGTACCCGGACCTGCCGAGCAACCGGTACGCGGAGATCGCGGTGCGGGTGCGCGCGCTGTGCGACAAGTACGATCTGCCCTACACCACGGGATCGATTGTGGTGCAGTATCTTCAGACGCTGCGCACGATCAACAAGCTGGCCCTACCCGACTCGTTTCTGCGCGACACCGCCGATGATGCCCCGGAAACCGCGTCGGAGCGGCGTTTCGCCGGGATGACCCCCCGCGCCGCCGGCCTCAAGACCGCGATCCGCGAACTGCGCGCCCGGCGTCGCCGGCGCTAGCACGCCACTCGGTCACTCCGCCGCTCGTGGCTCCTCGGCCGTGTCGCCCTCACCGCCGCTGACCGCCACCAAGAGGTGGCGCACGGCCATCGCGCGACGATACGAGTGGCCGGTCAGCTCGTCGAGCTTGCACTCGGGATCCGCCGGTGGGCCCAGATGCGTACAGCCGCGGGGACATTCCTCGATGGCGGCGTGCAGATCGTCGAAGGCGGCGACGATGTCGTCGGGTCCGACGTGCGCGAGTCCGAACGATCGGATGCCGGGGGTGTCGATGACCCAGCCACGCGGGCCGGCGTCGTCGGGCAGGGCCAATGCCACCGACTGGGTGGACGTGTGCCGGCCCTTGCCCACTCCCGACACCACTCCGGTCGCCCTATATGCGTCCGGCACGAGACGATTGACCAGAGTGGACTTGCCGACCCCGGAGTGGCCGATGAACGCGGTGATCCGACCGCGCAACGTCGACAGGATCTCGTCGAGCGGGTCGTCGCGGCCCGCGCACACCACCGGCAGGTCGAGATCGGCGAAGGCCGCGGTGAATTCGGCGGGATCGGCGAGGTCCGATTTCGTCAGGCACAGGACAGGCGACAGTCCGCCCACATAGGCCGCGGCCAGTGCGCGTTCGACGAATCCGGTGCGCGGCGGCGGATCCGCCATGGCGGTCACGATGAGGAGCGCATCGGCATTCGCCACGACGATCCGCTCGTAGGGATCGGAGTCATCGGCGGTGCGGCGCAACACCGTTCGACGATCGGCCACCCGGACGATGCGCGCCAGCGTGTCGGGCCGGCCGGACAGGTCGCCGACCACCGACACGTCGTCGCCGACGACGATCGGGGTGCGACCCAGTTCGCGGGCGCGCATCGCGACGACGCGCCGATCCGGGTCGCCGTCGAGCACCACGCCCCAGCGACCGCGATCGACCGAGACCACCATGCCCTGCTCGGCGTCGTCGTGGGACGGTCGCGTTTTGGTGCGCGGTCGGGTGCCCTTCCCGGGACGGACCCGGACGTCGGATTCGTCGTAGCTCGCCGCGCGGCGACTCAACGGCGCGCCTGTCCTCGAGAGCTCATGCGCGCCCCAGCATCTGCTGCCACATCCCCGGGAAGTCAGGCAGCGTCTTGCTCGTCGTCTCGATGTCGGCGACCACCACACCGGGTGTCACCAGGCCGACAATGGCTCCGGCGGTGGCCATCCGGTGGTCGGCGTAGGACTCCCAGGTTCCCCCGCGTAACGGGGAGCCGGCGGTGCCGGTGATGCGCAGTCCGTCGCCGGTTTCGGCGCATGTCCCACCAAGGCGGGTGATCTCGGTGGTGAGCGCGGCGAGCCGGTCGGTCTCGTGGCCGCGGAGGTGGGCGATCCCGGACAGTACCGACTCCCCGTCGGCGAGCGCGCACAGCGCGGCGATGGTGGGGGTGAGCTCGCCGATGTCCCGGAGGTCGAGGTCGACGGCCTTGAGCACCTCGGGGCCGCGCACCGACAGCGTGCCGTCGAGGTGCGCGACGGCGCAACCCATCGCGGCGAGGACGTCCGCGATCCGTGCACCGGGCTGGGTGGTCACGGCGGGCCAGTACGGCACCCGCACGGTACCGCCGGTGACGGCGGCCGCGGCGAGGAACGCGGCGGCGTTCGACAGGTCGGGCTCGACCGTCCAGTCGACGGCCGCGATCGGTCCGGGTGCAGCGCGCCAGACATTCGGTTCGGAGGTGTCGACGACGACGCCGGCCGTCGCCAGCATCTCCACGGTCATGTCGATGTGCGGGGTCGACGGGACGGCCGCGCCGACGTGCCGGACGACGACGCCGGCCTCGAACCGGGCCGCCGACAACAGGAGCCCCGACACGAACTGCGATGACCCGGATGCGTCGATGGTGACCTCGCCGCCGGGCACGGTGCCGGTGGCGTCGATGGTGAACGGCAATCGATCGCCGTCGACGGCGACACCCAGCCCGCGCAACGCGTCGAGGATGGTGGTCTGCGGCCGTTCGCGCGCGTGGGGATCGCCGTCGAAGACCACGCGCCCGGTGGCCAGGGCCGCGGCCGGCGGCAGGAACCGCATCACGGTCCCGGCGAGGCCGCAGTCGATCGCGGCACCCCGCAGGGGTCCGGGCACGATCGAGACCGTGGTCTCGCTCGCGGGGTCGATGCGGATCTCGGCGCCCAGGGCCTCGAGCGCGGCGAGCATCAGGTTCGTGTCGCGGCTCCGGAGGGTTCCACGGACGGTCGACGGCCCCTCGGCGAGGGCGGCGAGGACGAGAGCGCGGTTGGTGATCGACTTGGAACCCGGCAACTCCACGGTTGCATCCAGGCCGCCTCCGGCGGTTGCATCCAAGCCGCCCTTGGTGATCGTCGGCGCGTTCCAGGAACTCATGGCGTCCAGTCTGTCATGGGGTGCCCACGTTCCCCGGCGCCGATGGGCCGTCCACGGCGATGGGATCCCGATCTATCGCGTGTCCTTGCGCAGCGGGTGATCGGCGGGGATCTGGACGACGATCAGGGTCCGGCCGTCGGGATCGGTCGCGTGCATCTCGATGAGACCCCACGGCTCGGTGCGCGGCTCGCGGGTCACGGGAACGCCGCGGTCGCGGAACTCGTCGGCGACGGCCTCGGCATCCCGGACCTGAAGCCAGAGAACCGAATCGCTGGACGGGGCCGGCTCGTCGGTCTTCATGTGCGACGAGATCTCGATGAGCCCGTTGCCGGCGAAGAACACGACACCACCCGGATACTCGCGGTGGACCGGCAGACCGAGCCGCTCGCGGTAGAACGACTGCAGGCGTTCGGGATCGGCCGAGAGCAGGAGCACCCGGCTGGCCAGGACCTCCATCTACTGCCCCTCGGTGGTGCCGGCGGAGCCGCCCAGGGCGTGTCCGCGGTTGAGGTCGCTCCCGTGGCTCGCGGCCTCGTACGCGGCCCGTTCGCGGGCCAGCCGTTCCGTCTCGCCGATGGGCGTCGAATCGCCGAACGCGAACGCGGAGCCGTGCGGCCACTCGTGCGGGAGGTCGGGGTCGACGATGCGCCCGTCGTCGTCGATCGGCTCGGGATCAGAACTGGGGGACATGGGTTCCACGATAGGCCGAACCGGGCGCGGTGCGCGGGATTCGGGAGCGGCCCGACCGTTGCGCGATCGTGCGGTCGTCGCAGTACAAACGCAAGGTCGGCGGCCTACCGTTGTCGTCGGGGTCGGGCGTTTCGTACGCGATCACCGGGAGGGATCATGACCAGCATCGAGCACCGGACCGAGCACCGAGACTTCGCCGAACCCGACGAGGTACGCACCTTCGGGCACGGGCAGGTGGAGCTACTCACCGTTGGGACGTCGGACATCGGCCGGCTGACCCTGGAACCGGGCTGGCGATGGTCGGTCGACGTCAAACCGATCGCCGGTACCGAACTGTGCGAGGCACCGCACTTCCAGTACCACGTGTCCGGGGTCATCCACGTCGTGATGGCCGACGGCACCGAGTTCGACGCTGGGCCGGGATCGATCACGTCCCTGCCCTCCGGGCACGACGCCTGGGTGGTCGGCGACGAACCCGTGGTCCTCGTGGACTTCTACGGTGCCAGCAACTACGCCAAACAGCAGGCCGGGTGACGACCGACCACGGCCCGAACCGAACCCGTCACGAACCGCGCCGCGAGAACCCGCCCGAGGTGTAGCCGTCCCAGGTGTCGAAGAGCCGCAACACCTTCGGGTCGCCGAGGCTCTTGATGTGGTCGGCCAGGTCCTTGGGCGTGGCCGGATTGGTGACGATGAACGGGTGCAGCGACGAGTCGTGGTCGGCCAGATAGCGGAGCGTGTCGGCCGGGGTGTCGGGGTCGGCGGCCGCCAACGCGTCGCGCGGGTCGAAGGCGGCGGCGCGGACGCCGTCGGCGCCGGAGAGGTCGGTTGAACCGTCGGGTGCACCGACCACTGCGATGTCGCCGGTGTTGTGGTAGTCGACCGGATCGGCGGAGACGCTGCGCGTGTTCAGCAGGAGGTTCAACACGATCGCGGTGAGCGCACCCGCGGAGATCCCCGAATGGAAGATGGTCTGGAACCAGTCGGGGAACTGGGCGTAGAGATCCAGGACCACGTTGACCGGCGCTTCGCCGAGTTCGCGGTCGGTGTAGTAGATCTTGGCTTCGGTCAGCATGGCGACACCGACGGAGATCGCGACGACCAGGATGTTGGTGTTGTTCAGCTTCGCCTTCGCGAGCGTCCGGATGCCGCTGGCCGCGACCATCCCGAACAGAGCGACTCCGGCCCCGCCGAGCACTGGCAGCGGTATGCCCTCGACGACGGCGGCCATCTTGGGCAGCAGGCCGAGGACCACCAGGATCACGCCGGCGCAGGTCGCGACGTGGCGGGTCTTGACCCCGGTGATCGCGACGAGGCCGACGTTCTGCGCGAAGGCCGTGTAGGGGAACGTGTTGAACACACCGCCAAGGGCGGTGCCCAGGCCGTCGGCGCGCATTCCGTCGGCCAGCTTGCGCGGGGTGATCTTCTGGTCGACGATCTCGCCGACGGCGACGATGTCGCCGGTGGTCTCGGTCATGATCACGACGCCGACGATGATCATCGAGATGATGGCGCTGACCTCGAAGGTGGGTGCGCCGAACTGGAACGGCTGCGGGATGCCGACCCACGGGTACTCGCCGACCTGATCCCAGTGCGTCATGCCGAACGGGATCGCGATCAGGGTGCCGACCGCCAGGCCGAGCAGGATCGACACCCGGCGGATCGCCGCGGGGGCGAATCGTTCGATGCCGATGATGACGGCCAGGGTGAGGAATCCGAAGGCGATGTTCTTCGGGTCGCCGAAGTCGGGGCCCGCGGCGGTGCCGCCGCCGAACCAGCCGGCCGCCACCCGCATCAGGGACACCCCGATGATGAGGATGATCGTCCCGGTGACCAGCGGCGGGAAGAAGCGGATCAGTCTCCCGACGATCGGTGCGACGGCGATCATGAACAACCCGCACGCGATGACCGACCCGTAGATGGTGGTGATGCCGTACGAGGTCCCGATGGTGATCATCGGGCCGACCGCGGCGAAGGTGACGCCCTGCATCAGCGGGAGTCGGACCCCGAACCGCCAGAACCCCACGGCCTGCAAGATCGTCGCAATGCCCGCCACGAACAGGTCCGCCATGATCAGGTGGACGATGTCACCCTGCTCGAGTTGGCCGGCACCGACCATCGCGCCGCCGACGATGAGGGGTACCGCGACGGCCCCGGCGTACATGGCCAGGACGTGCTGGAGGCCGAGCGGGAACAGCTTGATGAACGGCGGGATCTCGTCCACCGGATGTGCGGCGGACCTTCCGTTCTTGACTACATCGAGAACCGACATGGTCGTCAGTTCTACGGTTCGCACGTTTCCGCGAAGGCGCGAGCGTGTATCCGCGACGTTTCCGCCAAGATATATCCGTGATGGCCACCGCCTCCCGCCGCAGCGCGGGAATCCTGCTCTATCGCCGGACGACGTCGGCCGACGGTGCCGCTGCCGTCGAGGTTCTCCTGGTGTTCCCCGGGGGTCCGATCTGGGCGCGTAAGCCGCACGCGGGGTCGTGGTCGGTGCCCAAGGGGCTCGTCGAACCGGGCGAGGACGAGTGGGCCGCCGCGCGACGTGAGTACGCCGAGGAGATCGGGAGCCCGGTGCCCGACGCCCCGCCGATCGAACTCGGCGAGGTCAGGTTGAAGAGCGGCAAGAGGGTGATCGGATTCGCCGTGGAAGGCGACCTCGACGTCGTGTCGGTCGTCAGCAACACGTTCGAGCTGATGTGGCCACCGCGGTCGGGACGGATGCAGGCGTTCCCCGAGATCGACCGCGCCGAATGGTGTTCCGTCGATCTCGCGCGGACCCGGCTCAACCCCGCTCAGGTTCCGTTCGTCGACCGTCTGCTCGAGGCGCTGGGGTCCGCGGACCCGGCGTCACCGAGGAGGTAGGTGCGCGTCAGGTCTCGCCACAGCGGGAGATGCGGGTCGGTCAGCGGGTCGCGCCGGTCGATGAGGTAGGTGGTCGCCGCGCCGCGCATGCTCGTCAGGAGCAGCGGGTAGAGGGCGGCGTAGCGCGGCGACGCGGTCAACTCGGGACCGAGGAACCCGGCGACCGCGCGCCGGACGGTCTGGCCGATCTCGCGTTCGGTGGGGAGCAATGCCGTCCGCAGATTGGCATTCGTCCGCGCCGCGACCCACAACTCCATCGACGCGACGAAGTACGGCTGGTGGAACGTCGACCACCCGACGTCGGTGGCCAGCGCGATGCGCTGGACCGGATCGGCCGGCCATTCGACGTGGCTGGGCAGTTCGGCGATGCGGGTGCGGGCGAGGTGTCCGACGGCCGCCATCAGCAGGACGTCCCGCGACGGGTAGTGGTGCAACAACCGGCCCCGGCTCACGCCCGCCTCGTTCTGGATGGCGACCGTGCTCGCGGCGGCGTATCCGCGATCGACGAGGACTCGGATCGCGGCATCGAGGATGCGGGTCTGCGTGACCCCGCTGCGTTGCTGCCGCGCGCGCGGGGCGCCGTAAGAGGTGGTCACACGTGGATCGTAGTTCGGCGCGGCGCGGATGACCCGCGGCCTCACACGTCGAGGATGTGCGGGAGACCCGCGCGGTAACGATCGCGGTCGATCTGTTTCAGCGGCTCGAGCATCGGCAGTTCCCAGAGCGGGAAGACGGTCGCCGCGCGGGCGGGGCTGTCGGCCGCGGCGATGATCGCGTTGGTCACCCGGCGGCCGGATTCGTTGGCGCCCTCCATCGTCGCGAGATCGATGTTGCTCCGGACGTGGTCGCCGCCGATGAACAGATTCGGAATCGACGTGTAGGCGTTCGGCCGGTTCTTGTACGAGCCGGCGGTGTTGACCATGAGCGGTGTGGCGTTGGCGATGGACGGCGACCAGGTGATCCCGGGGTCGAGGGACCAGGTGACGATCTCCTCCGAACGCAGGAGCTTCCGGGCCCCCGAGTTCATCGCTCGGCTCATCTGGGCCCACACTTCCCGCGCGATCTCTTGCCGGGTGCACTGTTTGGCGGGTTTGCCGTAGAGGATGCCTGGCTTCTCCCACTCCGAGATGTCAATGGACAGACAATCTTTCACTCGCCCGTCACCGTAGGTGCGCGCGAAGTCGACGTTCCAGGGGCGGGCCTGGAACAGGCCGGTCAGAGCCCAGGGGGTACCCAGCGCGGCGATGTGGCTCGGCGGCATGTCGGCGCGCCGGGACAGGAAGTACTGGATGCCGACCATCCAGTCGTCCTTGAGGGCGTGGATACCGGCCAGCGACGGGTCGGCCGTGACCAACTCGGGCGACAACAACGGACGGAGGCGATCGATGGGCATCGCGGCGACATACCAATCGGCATCGACCGGGGCGCCGGAGGTGAGTTGCGCTCCACTGATCCGGCCGCGCGTCAGATTCAGTCGCGCCAGGCCGGTCCCCATCTCGAAGCGGACGCCGCGACCGCGGAGGTGGGCCACCCACGGGTCGATCCACGCATGATTGGTGGGGCGGTTGAGGATCCGGTCGACGCCGCCGTGGACGAGCCCGGCGTCGTATCCGCTGATCAATCCGGTCGCCGAGGTGGCCAGTGCCAGTCCGATCTGGCCGATCGTCCGTGCCGACGCGGTGTCGGGTTTGGCGGCCACAAGCGCTCGCGTGAGGGCGCCCACGAGATATCGCTGATACGCCCGTGACTTGCCCTTGGACTTCACGAACTGCATCCAGGACTGGTTCTCCCACTGGCCGATTCGACGTTCGGTGCAACTGGTCGCGATGATCAGCTCGCGGGTGACGAAGAACGCGAGTTCGGGAGGCGGCACATCGACGACGAACTTGAGTCCGGTCATGAACGCGTTGCGCAGGTTGTCCAGCGTCACGATCTCGTTCGCGTGTTGGACGAAACCCATGATCGATGCCGGGGCGGTGGTCGGGGCATACCCGGCGTCGTCGAAGGCGACGACCGCCGACTCGACGTCGATGAGGTGACGGTCACGAACGTTGCTGTTGCCGACGGGGATTCGCTCCATGGTGTCCGGCAGGTGCTGGTAGCAACCCGGGAAGAACCGGAAACCGTGCTCGCCGGGGAGAGCGAGGCGACCACCCCGTGCGGTGCCGGGGACATCGTGGCTGTAGGCCTTGCCGCCGAGGCGCGACGGCTCGTAGACCGTGACCCCGAAGCCGCGCTCGACGAGTTCATGCGCCGCGGACAAGCCGGCCATCCCGCCGCCGAAGATCGCGACGTCGCGGCCGCGACCGGCACCGGAGCGGGGCACCGCCCGCGCCGAGGGGACCGTGACGCCCGGTAGGGCCACTGCGGTACCCGCCAGGACTGCGGCGGCAGCCGATCCGCGCAGCATGGACCGACGCGGAAAGCTGTTCGGCGAGTTGCTTTTCGAAGTGAAAGTGGCGTCCGACATCCCCATGACCCCTTTGTCGACGACTGTCCGCGACGGTAGAGAACAGTCAGCGTTGACTTATCTGCTGTGATGTCTACCACAGCGTTAAAGTGGGTCGGACGGTTTTGACGAATCGTCTCACGGGGTGCTCCCACGCGCCCTGCGGCTGACTACGACGGTTCGCGGCCGGTGAGGGTGCGTTGGCGAAAGTACTCGTGCAAACCGTCGAAAACGGCATCGGAGACCGACAGGGTGTGTTCGTCGTCGCCGATGAGGGAGAGGCCGCGCAACACGACATCGAGGCCCGGCGCTTCCGGCGCGTCGTAGCGGTCGTCCTCAATGTCGGCTTCGTGGATGATCTCTCCGATCGCCCACAGGACCGGGTCGGTGAGTTCGTACCGTTTCAGGATCGTCTCGAACGTGCAGTCGCCGTCATGATGGCCCAGTTCGACCCCGCGCATGTCGAACGGCGTTGCGTCCGAGGGGACTTCGTCTGCGCTGGTGACGAAGACGAACTCCGCGGTGGGATCGACGTACCGGCGGATCAGCCACGCGCACGCCGCCCGGTCGATGTGTACGCCGGCCCGGGTCGCCCACCTCACGACGGCCTCGCCGGTTCGGTCTCGAGGAGTCGGTCAGCCAGTGTGCGAAGTGCGTGTCGGGCGGTCTCGCGCGACTCGGTCGGAAAGTGGTCCCGTCGGGTGATCTCACGGAACCTGCGACGCAGGACGTCGAGCTGTTTCGCGGGGTCGGCATGGTCTTCCGCCTGCTGCGCCTCGACGACTATCTCCGCGTACTCGGCTCCGCGGGCCGACTGGAGTTCGGCGCGGATGCGTTCGGACTCGGCCGGGTTGGTGGGCGCGGCCGACCAGACCTCGCCGGATCCGCCTGCGCTGACCGCGTCCTCGGCCACCCACTCGAGCTGTTCGCGGGTCCGGGCGCTCGCGGGAAGCAGTACCACCCCATCGGTCAGCTGATAGGCGCCGCACTTCCGGAGTTTGCGCCAGATCGCGATCCGCGGCGTCGACGGCTCTCGGGGAACCCGATACACGAGCATCACCCAGTCTTCGGACACTCCAGCACCTCCTCGGCATGCCATCCGATCATGCACCAGCGGTCGATGTCGTGACCCGCCGCTCACCGCGCGTTCAACCCTGGACAATCTGATTGTAACCGTGGTTGCATCTGCTGGGAGCCGCACGATCGCGGCGACGCGGGCACGTTGGTGCGGCGTGGTGGAAGGGGTGCGAGTGGCGATGTCGGAGAGATCCGGTCGACCCGGGAGTTCGGATGCGTCGAGACGTGCGGACAGTCCGCCGGAGGCCGAAGGGTCGGCGGCCGTCGAGTCGGGTGACCACGTCGACCCGACCGCGGGGGTCTCGCTGCGGACCGCGACCCGCGCGTGGTTCCTGATCTCGCTGCAGACCTTCGGGGGTCCCGCGGGTCAGATAGCGGTGATGCAGCGAGCACTGGTCGACGACCGGCGCTGGATCGGCCAGCGCCGGTTTCTCCACGCCCTCAACTACTGCATGCTGCTGCCCGGGCCCGAAGCCCAGCAATTGGCCATCTACGTGGGTTGGCTGCTCAACGGAACCGCCGGTGGGCTGATCGCGGGCATCCTGTTCGTCCTGCCCGGGGTGATCGCGATACTCGGGCTGTCGGCGATCTACGTCGCCTTCGGCGCGACGACCATCGTGGCGGCCCTGTTCGCCGGCATCGGCCCCGCGGTGCTCGCCATCGTCGCCCAGGCGGTCACGCGGGTGAGCACACGGGCGCTCACCGGGCCGGTGCAGATCGCGATCGCGGTCGCTGCGTTCATCGCCCTGGCGGTCTTCGCTGTCCCATTCCCGATAGTCATCGCTGTGGCCGGCGTCCTGGGCTGGCTGACCGGCCGCCGTGTCGTCGCTGCCCAGAAGGAGGTCGCCGACGACGGGCCCGCGCCGATCATCGCCGACGACGCGATCCACACGGCATCCCCGAGCTGGCGTCGCGCCGGGTTGGTGCTCGGTGTCGGTGCGCTGGCCTGGATCATCCCGATGGGCATCGTCGTGGCGACCACGGGGACGGGCAGTGTGTTCACCCAGCAGGGCACGTTCTTCACGTGGACCGCCCTCATCACCTTCGGCGGCGCCTACGCCGTCCTGGCCTACATCGCCCAGCAGGCGGTCGAGGTCTACGGCTGGGTCACGCCGGGTGAGATGGTGCGCGGACTCGGACTCGCCGAGACGACCCCCGGCCCTCTCATCATGGTCGTCCAGTTCGTCGCGTTCCTCGGCGCCTATCGCGATCCGGGCGGTCTCGACCCCTGGGTCGCGGCGACCATCGGCGCACTCCTGACCACCTGGGTCACGTTCGTGCCGAGTTTCGTGTTCATCTTCCTCGGCGCGCCGTTCATCGAGAAGCTCCGCAACAACCGGCACCTGACGTCCGCGCTGAACGGCGTCACCGCCGCGGTGGTCGGCGTGATCGCCAATCTCGCACTGTATTTCGCACTGCACACGCTGTTCCGGGACACCACGGTCGTCACCGCCGGGCCGTTGCACCTCGCGGTCCCGCATCTCGACACCCTGCGTCCGTTGGCCGTGGTGATCACCGTGATCGCCTTCGTCCTGATCTATCCGCTCAAGCAGTCGGTGCTCCGGACCCTCGGCATCTGCGCGGTGCTCGGCCTGCTCGCCGCCGCCGTCGGCCTGCCCCTGACCTGAACGACCCTGACCTGAACGGGTGTCCTCAGGGCACGAGGAACGGGCGGATCCAGTCGGGCGAGACATCACGGGCGACGCCGGCCGCGGTCTCGTCGTCGACGTCGACGAGTGCGTAGTGCTCGGCGCCCGCCGCGGTCGCGAGAATCAACGTGGTGACGCCCGCCCGGCGCTGGAACAGCGACGTACGGCTGGCCCAGCCGATCACGCCGTCCCGGTCGACGACGATGCGTTGCCGCGCGACGCTCGGCGGTGCGATGACCACCGAGCGAGAGGTCAGCCGATGCCCGAGGTGCCGGGCGCGGACGACACCGAGCGCGGTCGAGCCGAGAACGGCGATGACCCCCACCGCCAGCCATGGCGCCGGGAGGGCGCGCGTGAGTACCGCGACGCCGATGACGACGAGCACGACTGCGCCGGACAGGAATCCGCGGTTGATCCGACGCCGCCCGGCGGTGACGCCGTGTCCGACGAGCGGCGTGGTGAGCTCGGTGCGTTCGTCGGTGACCAGACCGGCGACGCGCATCGCCTCGTCGATCGGTGCCGGTGGGAGCAGTAGCGGGTGCTTGGTGCTGCCGGTGGCGATCGCCTGCAGGCGAGCGCCCTTGAGTGGGCGCATGAGGACCGGCTCGGTGAGGTGACTGCCGCGGATGCGCCGTTCGTCGAAGCTGATCGCGTTGGTGGTCAGCAGTCCGCGTTCGGTGCGGAGGGTCCCGTCGGGATGGCGGAGGAGCCGGAAGTTCCAGTAGTTCAGGACGTACCCCAGGACGGACAGGATTCCGCCGACGACGATCACGAGCAGACAGGCACCCAGCACGACGAGTCCGATTGCGGTCTCGCGGATGGAGTCGACGGCATCGCGCGCGAATCCGATCCCCTCCGCGAATACCCCGGCGTCGTTGGCGATCTGCGCGGCGAGGCCGGCGGCGCCCGCCGCCAGTGCGAGCCCGGCGACGGAGAAGGGGGAGTAGCGCAGCCACGAGGTCTGGAACCGCGCCAGGACCGTGGGGTCCTCGGCCGCCACCGGGGCGGTCGGGTCGTCGGGGTCGGTGCCGGCGGGCGCCGACGGTCCCCGGAGGGTGCGCGTGGCCATCAGATTGTCGTGCAGCGCCCGCGCCTCGTCGACGGTGAGTGCGGTGAGGACGACCGCCGACGACTCGTCGTCCCCTCCGGTGCCGATCTTGACCTTCTGCAGTTTCAGCACGCGGTGAACCGGGGACGCGGTGAGGTCGACGCTGCGGATGCGGTCCCGGCGCGCGGTCGCGACCTTGCGTGTGACGAGCCCGCTGCGCACCCGGACGTGCTCATCGGTGACCTGGTAGCGCGTGGTCAGCCAGGGCACCACCGTCACGAACGGCACGATGACCGCGGTGGCGATCAGGGTGAACAGCGGCGCACCCGAGCCGGCGAAGACCAGCGCGATCACGACCGGGATCAGTGAGGGCAGGAGCTCGACGGGTTTGACGGCCATCATCCACGGCGACAACCGGTGCCAGTCCTCCGGCCCGTCGACGGCGAACGGCTCAGGTTGCGTCATCGGTGAAAGCCTGTGTGCGGATGGTCAGATCGGCGGCGGTCGTCCGTGCGACCTCCGCGTCGAGACCGGCGATGTGGATCGTCCCGGCCGACGACGCCGTGGTCACGGTGAGGGTCGCCAGCCCGAGGAACTGTTCGATCGGCCCGGCCTCGGTGTCGACCACCTGGATTCGGGCGATCGGGATGATCACGCGGTGCCGGACGAACCAGCCCGATTGCGAGTACACCGCGTCGTCGCTGACCTCCCAGCGGTGAAAGCGGTAGCGCCACTGCGGGACAACCGCGACCCAGGCGACGGTCACGACGACCACCGCGACAGCGGCGAGCACCGCGATCCATCGCGCCTGGTCGACGACGACGGCCACCAGGACGGCGGCGACCACACCCAGGACCCCGAGAACGAGCGGGCCGATGCGCCACAGGGTCTTGGCGCGTGGATCGACACTGTTGACCGGGTCGCGCAGGGCCGGGTGCACCGGCACGGTCGGATCAGATGAGGGGTCCATTGCCGCCAGTCTAGGGGTGGGTTGCCCGGCGCTAGGTGACCGTGATGCCGCCGTCGACGGGGAGCGTCTGGCCGGTGACGTATCCGGCTGCGGCCGAGGACAACCAGATCGCGGTGGCGGCGAGCTCCTCGCCGTGTCCGGTCCGGCCGAGGAGTACCCGGGGCATCTGGGAGTCGAGATATCCCGGTTGGTAGGTGTCGGTCATCTCGCTCTCGAAGAACCCAGGGGCGATGGCGTTGACGCGAATGCCCTTGCGCGCGCCCCATTGCTGGGCCAGGTCGCGAGTGAGGCCGATGACGCCGGCCTTGCTCGCGGCGTACGCTGCCTGCGGCAGCCCGGCGGTGGTGATGCCGAGGATCGACGAGATGTTGATGATCGAGCTACCCGGTTGCATCACCCGCCCGCAGGCCTGGGCCATCCAGTAGGAGCCGTTCAGGTTGACGTCGATGACGCCGCGGAACTGCTCGGGGGTCTCGCGGGTCGCCGGGTACGCGGTCCCGACGCCGGCGTTGTTGATGAGCACGTCGACCTTGCCGAAGGTCTCCATCGCGGCGTCGACGACCCGTTGACACTGCTCGGGGTCGGCGACATCGGCGGGGACCACCAGCGCCTTGCGGCCCAGTTCCTCGACGGCGGCAGCGGTGTCGGCGAGCTTCTCCGCCCGTCGCGCGGCGAGTACGACATCCGCGCCGGCTTCGGCGAAACCGCGGGCGAACGAGACCCCCAGCCCGGACGAGGCGCCGGTCACGATGACCACCTTGCCGGTGGTGTCGAACAGATTCATCACGGACATCGTTGTCTCCCTTGAGTACTCAGCACGGTGACCGACGCGGGGCGCCGGTCGAGTCGGAATCGGCGTCAGAACCAGGACGGTTCGACGTCGAGGGTGGTGCGGTCGAGTGCGGTCAGCAGATCGAGCTGTGGGCCGGTCTTGGGTAGTTCATACCGGAAGAAATACTGTGCCGCAGCGCGTTTGCCGTCGTAGAAGTCACCGGTTCGGCCGTCGGCGGCGAGGAGTTGTTCGAGCCAGATCCAGGCGATCACGATGTGGCCGGCCGTCTCCAGGTAGATCGTGGCGTTGGCCAGCGACAGCTTCGGGTCGCCCGCCGACCAGATGTGCGCGGTCACCTTCACCAGCCGGTCCACCACCGCGTGCAGCGTGTCGGCAAGGGTGTCGAGTCCGTCGACAGTCCGTGCGCGGGCGACGGTGGCCTCGATCGTCTCGGCCAGCGCGGCGAGACCGGCCCCGCCCTGCATGATCACCTTGCGCCCGAGCAGGTCCAGGCCGTGGATGCCGTGGGCGCCTTCGTGGATCGGGTTGAGCCGGTTGTCCCGGTAGTACTGCTCGACGTCGAATTCGCGGGTGTAACCGTATCCGCCGTGGACCTGGATCGCGAGGCTGTTCGCCTCGAGACACCACTGGGAGGGCCAGCTCTTCGCGATCGGGGTGAGCACCTCGAGCAACAGGTTCAACCGGTCGCGTTCGGCGGGGTCGGTCGTGGTGGCCGCCTCGTCGACGAGGGTGCTGCAGTACAACCCGAACGCGAGAGAGCCTTCGACGTAGGACTTCTGGGCGAGCAGCATGCGACGCACGTCGGCATGTTCGATGATCGGGACCGGTTTGGTCGACGGGTCCTTGTGGTCGACGGGTCGGCCCTGCGTACGCACCTTCGCGTAGTCGAGCGAGGCCCGGTACCCGGCGTAACCCAGTGCGGTGGCGAGGAATCCGACGCCGATGCGCGCTTCGTTCATCATGTGGAACATGTAGGACAGGCCGCGGTGTTCGTCGCCGACGAGGTAGCCGACAGCGCCGGGAGCGGAGCGAGCGGGCTGATCGTCCACAGCGCCGGGAGCGGAGCGAGCGGGCTGATCGTCCACAGCGCCGGGAGCGGAGCGAGCGGGCTGATCGTCCACAGCGCCGGGAGCCGTCTGGGTGGAGTCGGCGCCGAAGGTGCCATCGCCGAAGTTGAGCAGGGTGTTGGTGGTGGCGCGGTTGCCCATCTTGTGGTTGAGGCCGACGAGCGCGACGTCGTTGCGTGTTCCGTCGGCGAGGTATTTGGGCACGATGAACAGCGAGATGCCCTTGACGCCGGGGCCGCCGCCGGGGATCTTCGCCAGGACGAGATGGACGATGTTCTCGGTGAGTTCGTGGTCTCCGCCCGAGATCCACATCTTGGTGCCGGTGATGCGGTAGGTGCCGTCGCCGGCGGGTTCGGCCTTGGTGGTGATGTCGGCCAGCGACGAGCCGGCCTGTGGCTCGGACAGGCACATCGTGCCGGAGAAGCGGCCTTCGACGAGGGGACGGACCCAGGTGTCGCGCTGCTCGGGGGTGGCGTACTCGGCCAGCAGGTTCGCGTTGCCGACGGTGAGGAAGTTGTACGACGACATCGCGGCGTTGGCGGCCTGGAACCATACGGCGGAGGCCTGGCGGATGACGGTGGGCAGCTGCATGCCGCCGAGTTCGTCGTCGAAGGAGGCCGAGATGAGACCGGCCTTGCGGTACTCGGTGAGGCCGGCGACGATCTCGTCGGGCAGGACGACCTTGCCGTCGTCACCGATGTAGGGCTCGTTGGCGTCGCCGATCTTGTTGGCGGGTGCGAAGCACTTCATCGCGATGTCGGCGCTGAGTTCGAGCACGGCGTCGAAGGTCTCCCGCGAGTGTGCCGAGAAGCGTTCCCGCGAGGTCAGCGTCTCGACATCGAGCCATTCGTAGAGCAGGAACTCGAGGTCCCGCCGGGACATGGGTGTGGTCATCGCACTTCCTCGTCGTTCAGGTGGGCGGACGCTGGTACGCGGATGTGTCCGTCGCCCGTCCATCATGCCCCGGCACGCCGCGCCCGCGTGCGAGACCCCGGCCCGTTCGTCACACGGTGCGGCAGGGCGTACGTCTCACTATGAGACGACGACGAACCCGCCCGGTGCGATGCGCGCACTGGGCGGGTACGGGGGAGGAGCTGCTAGAGCTCGGTGTCGGGGGTGGCGAACGACCCGGACGGAAGCAGCGGATCGTTGAGACGCTGGGCGTACTGGTCGAAGTAGATTCGCGCGATCAGCTCGCGCCGGCTGCGGACGCCGGCCTTGTCGAAGATCGATTTGAGGTGGTCCTGCACGGTGTAGGCGGAAACGTGCAGGGCGGTGGCGATGTCCTTGGTGGCCACGCTCTGCAGCACCATCTGGGTGACGTCGCGTTCACGGGCGGTGAGCCCGAACGCCTCGACGACCAGCGGGATGATCTCGGGCGGGCGGGCCTCCTCGATGGTCACCACGACCTCGCCGACCCGGCCGTCGGCCGACGACAGCGGCGACGCGTGGATGACGAGCCACATGCCCGACGCCCCGCGCACCCGGAGGCGCGGCGGGACGGAGGACTCACCCGAGCCGTAACGGCGTGCGGCTCCGATCAGGCCGTAGATCGGGTTCATCACCGCCGCGCCGTTCGGACCGGACGCGAGGTCGGCGATGCGCTCCTGGCTGCCTGCGCTCATCTGCACGATCTCGTTGCTGCGGTCGATGATCAGCACCGCCGGGCCGTGGCCGGTCGGCGGTGGCGGACTCGGCGCGTCGACGGCGGCCGGGGCGGCGGCACTCGCCCCGCCGGCGACCACACTGCTCAGCAACCCCACGCGCACGCCGTAGGCGAGAGTGCGCGACAGCGAACCCAGGAAGTCGATCTCGTCGGCGTCGAAGGGCCGGCATCCGGCCCCGCTGCGGAACATCGCGATCCCGGCCCACGCCCGGTCCCCGTCACGCAGCACCAAGCGGGCCTCGTCGTGGAAGCAGTATTCGGGAATCATCAACTGCGACATCCGATTGGACCGTTCGGTGGCGCCCCGGTTGAGGAGGTTGAGTCCGACCGCATCGCGTTTGGCGGCCACCATCTCGCGGTAGGCCGTCGGCTCGACCTGCCCGTATTCGAGGAGACCCCAGTCCGGGTCCCGGTGATCCTCGCCGAGCAGTGACCCGTACTTGCGGGCGCTGGTCAGCAGGACGGTGTTGGGATCGAAGGTGCCGATGCACACCGCGTCCACCGGTATCGCGCGACCCAGCGAGGCGACGGTCTCGGCGAAGAAATCGTCGAGACCGAGGCCGGCGTGGGCCACGACCTCGATGTCGCGGCGCACACGCTCGGCGGTCAGACTCGATGTCATTCGACAATTGTGGGCGTGAGCTGCGCGGATGTCTATCCCACAATAGTGGGGTCCCCCGGACGGAGGACACCGGCCGGATCGTGGCGTCGTCGGATGGTCTCCAGGCGTGTCCGCTGGTCGGTCGACCACAGCGCGTCGCGTTGGGTTGCCGTCCGCCCGGAGAAGTTGAGCAGCGCTCCACAGGAGTGGGCGGCCACCGCGTCGGTGACGGCCGCGAGATGCTCACCGACCTGTTCGCCCAGCGGGCCGGCGGGTACGCCGATGGCGAGGACGGAGAACGCGCCGTCGCGTCCCACGACGGCGTTGGGTACGCGCTGCGGCGACCGCAACCGGCCACCCAGGAGACGGACCTCGACGATGGCCAGCGGGCTCGCGACCTGCGGCCCGGCTACCGCGAGCAGCGCGTCCACAGCAGACGCCGGGAAGTCGGCGAGTACGCAGCCGCGTTCGGCACTCGGCATCGGCCCGGGCGGGTCCATGTGTACCGCGTCGAGCGCAGCGGTCGGGAGGACGTCGATGTTCTCCAGGAGGATCGGACCCGCCGACCGCATCGGTGCGAGCAACGCGGCGGCGGTGGCCGGGTCCCCGGTGTGGGTGTAGCGGACGTGCACGGCGAGCTGACCCTGCAGGGGCGGGGGCAGGTTGGGGTCCGGCGGGAGGCGGAGGATCGCCACCGAGGTCCCGGCCTCCTCGGGCAGGGAGGGCGCCCATTCGCGCCAGGCGTGCAGGACGTCGGCGGCCGCCGAGCCGGCGAAGAAGATCCCGCCGCCGTAGACCGTGGGCAGATCGAAGAGCTCGAACTCGAGTGCGGTGACGATGCCGAAGCCGTCCCGTCCGCCGAGCAGCGCCCAGAACAGGTCCGAACCCGCGGATGCGTCGACCGTGCGGACGAAACCGTCGGCGGTGACGAGCTCGATCGACCGGACATGATCGGCGGCATAACCGAACTGACGACCCAACGGACTCAGTCCGCCGCCGAGTGTGTACCCGACGACACCCACCGACGACGACGAGCCGACGAGCCCGGTGAGGCCGTGCGGAGCGGTCGCGGCGACCACATCGCGCCACCGCGCACCGGCTTCGACGCGCGCGGTCCTGGTCACCGGATCGACACTCACCCCCGCCATCCGAGACGTGGTGACGACGACCGTGCCGCGCCCCTCGATCGGCGATCCGTGCCCGGTCGCCCGCGCACCGACCCGCATCCCGTTCGAGCGCGCATATCGCACGGCGGCGGCGACGTCGGCAGCGTTCGTCGCCCCGACGACCACGTCAGCGGCGGGTATCGCCGCGAGGTTGAAGCCGGTCAGTTCGGCGGTGTAGCCCTCGTCGGCCGGGGTCAGGACGGGACCGCTGACCGCCGAGAGCAGGGCGTCGAAGTCGGTGAAGTCGATGGGTTCGGAGGTGATGGACACGATGCTTCCTTCGTAATGATCTGCGGATGAACGGGTTCGAGCGTCGGTGCTGCTGTGGTGGGCCGCCGGACTCGGCAGCTCCATGGGACTCAGAGTGGCCGACGCCCTTTTGTTCCCGCCATCCCTCGAACGCGGGAAATGCTCGCGCCAGAGTTCTGGGTTCGTGTGCGTCCCAGAAGTCTGGGGGCGGTCAGTCGACCGACCCTCGCTCGCTGGTTGAGCCGGCACCGAGCGGAGCCGCCGGGCCGAGCAAGCGACGAAGGAGCGCGTCGAGGTCGAGGCGCCGAGTCGAAGCCACTTGGTGACCTGACCCCGCTCGTTGAGCCGGCACCGAGCGAAGCGACCCCCTGGTTGAGCCGGCGTTGAACCTCCGCTGGTTGAGCCGGCACCGAGCGGAGCGAGGCGCCGAGTCGAAGCCACTTGGTGACCCGACGCCGCTGTACAACCCCCTGCAGACCCAGCGCCCCACGCACGGCAGGTTGCGGATTCGGACCGGGGAAGCGAGTTCGCGCGGGATCTTCAGTCCACTTCAGACTCGCAACTTTCCACCCAGAATCCGTAACGGATGTGACTGAAGTTCACCACTGTCAACGATCCACACACAGTCGACGGGAGTCGACGCACAGTCGACGAAAAACGCTGCACAGTCGACAGTTTCGCGATCTCTGAGCCTGTGGAAACTCCTCGTAGTCGAACCAATGTTCCGGTGCCTTGGAGTCATGCCAGAGCTCGCCACTCTCCTCGAACAACTCAGGCTCTTCTGACCCTGAAGTGGGCTACTTTTAGCGAGCCTAATGCACGCAACGCCCAGTCTCGCTTAGGTTTTGACTTGCGAAGAAAAAGACCTAGAGGAGTGGGCGTTGCGCACTGTCAGAGTACTGCAGAAGTTGCTTGGAATCGAGCGTGCCCGTGTCGTGGGTGTCAGGTTCGATGAGGATGATCGCGGGCACGTCATGGTGGCGACACTAGAACTGCACAAGAACGCACGATCACGGTGTCCGCAGTGCAAGAAGCGCTGCCCGGGTTACGATCAGCCGCCGGCACCGCGGTTGTGGCGGCATCTGGATATGGGCGGCTGGCGGTGTTTCCTCGAGCTGCCCGCGACGCGTGTGCGGTGCCCTCGCCATGGTGTGAAGACTGAGTTGGTTCCGTGGGCACGTCCGGAAGTGAAGATGACCAGGGCGTTTGACGACACCGTCGCGTGGATGTGTGCGCACGCCCCGATGACCGCGGTGAGCGCCTACCTGCGGGTCTCCTGGCGGACGGTGTCTCGTATCGTCGAGCGTGTGGTCGACGATCATGTCGGACTCACCAAACGCTTGAACGGGTTGCGGCGCATCGGTATCGATGAGATCGCCTATCGCAAGGGCCGCCGGTACTTGGTCGTCGTGGTCAACCATGACACAGGGCAACTGGTGTGGGCTGGTGAGGGCGCCAAGAAGGCGACCATCGAGCGGTTCTTCGATGAACTGGGTGATGTGCGAGCCGGCGAGATCACCCACATCAGTGCTGATGGCGCCGAGTACATCGGTGCGGTCCTCGCCGAGCGGGCGCCGGGAGCGTACTGGTGTATGGACTCATTTCATGTGCTGCAGTGGGTCAATCAGGCGTTGGATCGATGCCGGTCTCGGGTGATGAGCCGGATAGCTGGCTTGTCAAAGGTGGAACGCGGCCGATTGAGGTGGGCGTTGTTGAAGAATCCTGACAACCTCACCGAGAGTCAAGAGCGGCTGCAGTCCATCGTGGTCGCCGATGCCAACAGTGTGCTGGCCCGTGCGTATCAGATGAAAGAAGAAATAAGGCACATACTTTCAGGTGCGTACTCCTCATGTTGGGCGCCGTTGCGGCGCTGGTTGAGGAAGGCAGAGGCCTGCGATATACCCGAGATTCCGCACCTTGGCGCCGAGTATCCGTAAACGAGAGGTGCAAATCTACAACGCGGTCACGTGTCAGATGAGCAACGCTCGAGTCGAGGCGACGAACTGCCATCTGCGGTCATTGACAAAGCGGTCATACGGATTTCACACTCCCGATGCTTTGATCGCGATGGCCAACCTCACCAGGGGCGGCGCATGCCCGGAACTCCCACATCGAAACTGACCGAAAACCGCCCACTTTCAGGTCAGGAGATCCACAGGGTCGCGCCCAGCCCGCCCGCCGACGACCCAACGGGCAGAGCAACATTCGACGCCCTCGACACGTGGCGACTGATCCGCAACCCTGCCGACCACCAGATCATCACCCACGCAGCACAACTCGACGAACTCGGCGTCGCGCAGAAAGCCGGCAGCACCACCAAGAAACTGCTGATCGAGTCAGGGCATGCCCCGGCCGCTGCTCTTCGCACCATGCGAAGCGTCGACGCCCTACCCGCGCTGCCCGCACTTGCCCGTCACGCCGCTGACGGGAGACTGGCCGGCGAAGTAGTCGACGCTATCGTCCGAGGCATGAACCAGATCGACAAGCGTTGTGGTGAGGCGCTTTCCGGCGGTGAACGCTCCCAATACGAGAGCGAACTCATCGCACAAGCGTTGTCCGGCGCGACCCCGACACAGATCCTGAAACACGCCCGCGCGATCGCCAACGCTCTCGCCGACGCCTCCGACGCCGGTGTACCGGCAGCCGACGACACGTCTCTGAACACGGTCAATGCACACACCACCGACGACGGCCGCGTCGAGGTCCGTGCCGACCTCACCCAGTTGGTCGGTGAGAAGTTCCAGGCCATGATCGACGAACGGTCCTGCCCACGGCCCGAACCCGACGGCGCCGAGGATCGCCGCACCGCCGAGCAACGCCGCGCCGACGCCTTCGAACTGATCCTCGACCAAGCCGCGATTGGCGCGAGCATCGACACCGTCGGAAGCCCACGCACCCAGTTGATGCTGACGATCCCCGCGACCGGAGACCTGGCGACGCTGCCGTGGACCGGATCGGTCAGCCAAGTGACGGCGAAACAGGTCTCCTGCGACGGATGCCTGACCGAGATCATCCTCGACCGTGAGGGCGTGCCGCTGCAGATGGGCCACACCCACCGCTTGTATCCGGCACACCTCCGCAAGGCGATCATCGTCCGCGACACCTGCTGCATCAAATGTGGTGCGCCGCCGTCACATACACAGGTCCACCACATCCGGTCATGGGCCGACGGCGGACCCACCGACCTCGACAACGGCTGCCTGCTCTGCCAACGCTGCCACACCCAGGTCCACCACCACGGCTGGGACATCGTGATGGGATTCGACCGTCATCCCTGGCTCGTCCCACCCGCCAGTATTGATCCGCACCGCCGACCACTACCCGCCTACAACCGACGCACCATGCGACTCGACGACGCCGCCTGAGCACTGCCGCCACAGACCACCAGACTTTCGCGTAGCACCTTCCGCACCCGGAATCCGTCCGGGATCGCAACCGTACCTTGACAACTCCACAGTGATGTCCCTCCATGCCCTGTTCCCGCTGCGATCACCTTCGGGAACGGGGGTTACGGACAACGCAAGAACGGCCCCGCTCACCGGCAATCGACCCGCGAGACACGCTCCGTAGCGGTTCACTGCTCGACCGCGACCACCTGGCCGCCCCGCCGATCACCCAACCGGGTTCGGGTTCATGGCAAACGTCGAGTCGGCGCGCTGCGATTCGTGGCTCGCCTGAGAGCAGCCTGGGTCGGCCGCATCCACAGCCGGCTGCGTTCGTCGGTGACGATCTCGGAGTGCGCCGGGCAGGAGTGGTCGTCGGCGGCGTGGTGCGGGTAGAAACAGCCGCGCGATGTTGGTACCGATCCACCGTCTTCGCAATCTCGCCTGGGTCGGGCAACCGGGTGTCGCTCAGCGACACCTCGTGCTGAACGCGCCGTAGGTCAGTCCACCAACGCTCGGTACGTCGCCGCCTCGAAGTCGCGGTACCCGTCGATCGATGCGGGGTCGACGAAGGGGAAGATCTGGGTGGCCCAGAAGCCGCCGATCCGGGTGTGGGGATCGATCCAGTAGTAGAGGTTGGCCAGCCCGGCCCACGACTGCGAACCCGCCTTGCGGCCGGTGGGGGTGTCGGAGTCGTTCACCATGAACGGATACGACCAGGATTTCGGTGTCCCCGGATCGAATTCGACATCGTGGCTCAGCGGCGGGATCACACCGGGCAGCCGCCGCACTGCGAGATCGCCGATCTGGTTGCGCAACGCCGTCGCGACCGTGTCCGGGTGCAGGATCTGCTCACCGCGGTCGGAGCGGCCTTCGCGCAACCACATTCGCAGGAAGGTCAGATAGTCGGGGACGGTGGACCAGAGGCCCTGCCCGCCCATGTCGATCTCGGGATCGGCAGGCTGTTCCCAGCGGTGGTTGGGGACGAGCTCGCCCCGCTTGCGCATGTGCAGGACCGCTCGCCGACGCCGGGCGCCGTCGGACAGCGCAAATCCGGTGTCGGACATGCCGAGTGGGTCGAGGACCCGCTCGTCCATCACCGCGCGGAGACGGCGTCCGGTGACGGCCTCGATGACCTGGCCGGCCCAGTCCACCCCGGAGCCGTACTCCCACTCCGTGCCGGGATCGAACAGCAGCGGGGTTCGCAACGAGGCCCTCGTGGCCGTGGCGACGGCGGGCACACCGTGGTCCGCGGTCAGTCGACGGTAGGTCTCGTTGAAGAAGTCGTAACCGAAACCGGCGGTGTGCGTGAGCAATTGGTGGGTCGTGACATCGGAGGCGGGTGGCCGCAGGCGCGGCCGCCCGTCGTCGTCGAAGCCCTCGATCACCTGCAGCTCGCCGAGCGCCGGGACGTAAGTGCGGGCCGGTGCGTGCAGGTCCAAGGCGCCCTCCTCGACGAGCTGCAACGCGACCGTCGCGGTCACCGCCTTCGTCGCCGAGAACAGAGCGAAGACGGAGTCGACGGTCATCGGCTGCTCGTCGTCGAGCGCACGCACCCCCGCGGCACCGAGGAAGACCGTCTCCTCGTCGGTCGTGACGCCCGCGACCACCCCCGGCACCCGCGGCGCGCCCTCGGTCCGGGCGGTCAGGATCGGGGTCACCTCCTTGGCGAGGCGTTCGGATCGGACTGGTCCCGCAGAGGTCATGGAATGGTCTCTCCTCATCGAAGTGGAACGTGACCGGCCCCGACGAACGTCCGGAGTCGGTCGATGGCGAGGGTGAGGTCGTCGGTGGATGCGGCATAGGACAGACGGACGTACCGGTCCGCGCCCGCGACCCCGAAGTCGTGGCCCGGGGTCAGGGCGACATGGGCTTCGGCGAGCGCCCGGTCGCAGAA
Source organism: Gordonia sp. SGD-V-85 (assembly GCF_001456905.1). NCBI lineage: Bacteria > Bacillati > Actinomycetota > Actinomycetes > Mycobacteriales > Gordoniaceae > Gordonia > Gordonia sp. SGD-V-85. The sequence continues at coordinate 64,147 of NZ_LNQO01000009.1, read as the reverse complement.
CTGGGCCGACGTCAGGCCCGTGAAGCCGACGTCGAGGTAGACGTAGAACGCGCCGTCGGGGATGACCGGCACGTCGAGTCCGATGTCCGCGAGCCCGTCCACGACGAGTTGCCGGCGTCGCGCGAACTCACGACGGTTCTGTTCGGCCACCGCCAGGGAATCCGGCGTGAAGCAGGCCAGCGCCGCGTACTGCGACGGCGTGGGCGGGCACACGTAGAAGTTCTGCGCCAGCCGCTCCAGCACCCCCACGAGTTCCGCGGGCACGATGCACCATCCCAGCCGCCAACCCGTCATCCCGAAGTACTTGGAGAAGCTGTTGATCACCACCGTCTCCGCGACGCCCGGCGAATCGGCGGCCAGGATGCTGCGCGGCGGCCGACCGTCCGGTCCGGGGTCGGACAGGCCGAGGTAGATCTCGTCGACGATCGACCAGCCGTCCCGGGTCGCCGCGAGCTCGCACATGGCGACGAGTTCCTCACCCGGCATCGAGGTGCCGGTCGGGTTCGACGGGGTCGCCACGATGACGCCGCGGGTCGCGTCCGTCCACGCGTCGTCGATTTCGGCGGCGGTGACCTGGAACCGGTTGGCGGGGCTGGTCGGCAGGAGCCGGACCTGTGCGCCGAAGGCGTGCGCGAACTGGCGGTTGCACGGATAGGACGGGTCTCCGATGAGGACTTCGTCGCCCGGGTCGATCAGTGCCGCGCAGGCCATCAGGAGTGCCGCCGACGCGCCGGCGGTGACCGCCACCCGCGCGGGATCCACCGACGCCCCGAAATGGTGGCCGTAGAAGTCTGCGATCGCCTCGCGCAACTCCGGGAGGCCGAGGGCACCGGTGTAGGCGAGGGGACGGCTGGTCGCCTCGCGGGCGGCGGCGAGGACCGCCGGCGGTGCCCCGAAATCGGGTTCGCCGATGTTCAGCTTGACGACGGAATGACCAGCCGCCTCGAGTTCGGCGGCGCGCTTCGCGAACTCCATCGCCTGGAACGGGGCGATCCCTTCGGCACGTCGGGAGATCCTCATGGGTGACATTGTGCGCGTCGGGATATCTGGCACCCGACCCCACCTCTCCGGCGGCGACGCGCACCGGCAGGCAGGATGTGGGGGTGCCCATTCCCGAATTCATCCGCGATCTGCGTGCCCAGGTCGGTACCCGCGAACTCTGGTTGTCCGGCGTCAGCGTCGTCGTCTGCGACGACGCCGGGCGGGTGCTCCTCACGCGCCGCGTCGACAACGGACAGTGGGCCGTCGTGTCCGGCGTCCTCGAACCGGGAGAGGAGCCGGCGCGGGCGGCCCTGCGCGAGGTCCGCGAAGAAACCGATGTCAGCGCCGAAATCATCCGACTGACCAGCATCGACGTCACGCCGCTGATCACCTACCCGAACGGCGACCGGACCCGCTATCTCGACGTCTGCTTCCTCGCGCGCCACGTCGACGGCGATCCCCGGGCCGCCGACGACGAGAACTCCGACGTCGCGTGGTTCGCGCCCGACGCATTGCCGTCCGACCTGACCGACACGTCGGCACTGCGGATCGAGAAGGCGCTGGCCGGCAACGCCGAGGCGTGGTTCCGACGGTAGGGGTTCCAGCGGTAGGGGGTCCCTCAGGGAAGTCCCTGAAGTTCGCCCCAGAAGTGCCGCCGAGCATCGCTTTCCGGCTTCGGCGGGCGCAGACTGGGCTCATGACCACATCGACGAACAACACCACCGGCATGACCTTCTGGAAGGTTCTGGGCATCATCGCGGTCGCGCTGATCGCACTGGCCGTCCTCGGCCCGCTACTCGAGGGACTCTTCTGGATCGCCCTCGTCGCACTCGCCCTCTACGGCGGCTACATGCTGTTCCGTTCGAACAAGAAGAACACGCCCCCGACCACCTACTGACCGGGCATCACCCGCCGAACAGCATCCAGAGCCCGAGGAACGTGTAGAAGACCATCAGCACCATCATGGTGAGCTGCCCGGTCAGCTGGTGCCGGCGGGGCAGGAGACGCAACGATGCGTCGTGCGCCGCGGCCACCCCCAACAGATGGCCGCCGAGTACGAACGCCACCTTCAGGGTCACCGTGACCGTCGGGTGGTCACTCATCACGTACACCGGATGAGCATCGCTGAGCCACAGCACATTCCATCCCCTCCCCAGCGGATCGCCGAGCGCGAGGACGGCTTCTTGTCCCTGTTCGACGAGTGACTGCAGGTAGTGGGCGAGGATGTAACCGATCACGATCGGGACCAGCGAGTGCGCCATCAGGCCGGGGAGGCGGCGCCGAAGGTCGGGTTGCACACCGCCGACCGCGCGGGCGGCCGTCCAGAAGGTCACCACGACGACGCCGATGAACACCAACAGGCCGGCGGTCGAGTACACGGTGGCGGCCGCCCGGCTGTCACCGGCACCGTCGGCGACGAGGTCCTGCCAGAACGCGATCGCCGAAAAGCTGTCGAAAGCGGTGGAGCCGAGCAGGATCGCGAGAACGGTGACGGTACCCGGGAGCACCGGGAGCGTGGGCAGCGAGTTCATCGGACTGCGGAGGATCACCCGGCCGGCGCTGTTGCGCGCGAACGGGGACAGGCGCGAGGCCACGGTGCTGTACACCGCGAACGGGTCGGCGTCCACGGTCCACCGCAACCCGAAGACCACGCCACCGACGAGGGTGATGACCAGGTAGCAGAGAAGCCAGATCCGCACCGACGCCACCGAACTCGGGTCGGGCGACGCCAATTCGAGCCAGACGAAAGCGAACAGGCCCAACGCCGCGGGCCACCAGCCCAGCCGACGCGGATACTCCCGCAGGCCGACGACCCGCGGGCCGCCGACACCTCGGGCGGCCCGCAGCAGGGTGCGGACCGGGGACAGCAGTCGCCACACCGGTCCGAGGAGTACCGACAGCACGGTCATGCCGACCCAGAGCAGCACATAGAACGCGCCCGGTAGGGGGTTCTCGTCGTCGGGGCCGACGGCGGCCACGATCAGCCATGCGGTGAGAACCACTGCGGCGCCGCTGATCACGTCGCGCACCCAACGGTTGTCGACGGTCGCCGTCACCCATGCCGGGAGTTCTCGGCCGGCGTCCGGCCGACCGAATCGTGGTGTGCGCCAAGCGAACGCGATGACCGCGAACGAGATGGTAAGCGCCCAGGCGCCGCCGATCAACACCGCGGTCAGCGGGACGGGCAGGTACTCCGAACCACCCAGTCCGTGGGCGAGCAGAACGTCAGTCGGCCTCGCGGGCGGGGTCATCGGCCTCGTCTCTGGTCGGGGGAGCGGTGGAATCGGGGTCGCCGCCTGCCGGCTCGGCGGCAGTGCGGCCGGCCTCGCCCGGGCGGCCTGCGACGTCGTCCGCGTCGTCCTCGTCGTCCCCGCGTCGACGGTCGATGATCGCGATCGCGACGATGACGCCCACCACCAGGAACGCGGGGATCACGGCCGGCAGCGCCAGCACGAGCGGATGCGTCGCCAGGTGGTGGACGCCGGGGTCGGCAGCGAGAGCGATCACGGCTGCGGCTGGAGTTCGGGCTCCCGCGCGCCCGATGTCGCCTCCCGGGCGTTCACCCGGCCGGCTCCCCACGACAGCGCCGCGATGAGCAGCAGCGAACACACGAGCACCACCAGGGAGGCGGCGCCGAACAGCCACGACGGGTAGTCGAAGGTCCGCTCGCGCTGCAGGATCGATATCTCCGAGACGAACGGTTTCGTCGACGTCAGCTGAGCCGGCTCGCCCTCCGCGCCGATCGCCGGGTCGGCCGGCAGATACACCGGCACGCCCGCCATCGTGGTGCCGTCCTGTACGCGCAGGATGGTCTTCCATGATCCCGACACCGGCATCGGTTCGGTGGACCGGAAGTGGTTGAGGCCGACGCGCTCGAGCCGGTCGATGACGATGCCGCGGTCATTGTCGATCCCGCCCTGCCACGACATCAGCGTGACCCACTCGGGGTCGTCGCTGAGCGCGTCGGCCGGGTCGAGGAAGACCTCGGCCGTCACGTTCTCGTCGGCAGCCTCGTTCGGCCCGGCCGGGGTGAGGACGACGCGCGCGGTGACATCCGCGGGGACCGAGACCCGTAGACCGTTGGCAACGGCCCCGCCGATCACCAGGACGGAGAGCACGACCGCGGTGATGCTGACCCAACGGGTCGGGAGCCGCTCGCCGACGCTGACGAGACCCAGCAGCCCGCCGCACACACCGGCCGCGATGCCCACGGGGATCGCCATCGCCAACGCCTCGCCCCACATGCCGGTGACCCACGGGAACGGGTAGGCCGCGGCGATCCACCAGGACTCGATCCAGAGACCGAGGGTCGCGACTCCGAGCCCGGCCACCGCGCCGAAGAGCACGCGGCGCTTGAGCAGCGGGGTCAGCGCGAGCAGTTCGATGACCACGGCCGCGCCCAGGTAGAGCGGGAAGACGTTGATCGGCGCACCCAGCGCCGGACCCACGACGACCGCGACGACACCACGCAGCAGGATCGCGAAGACGGCCGCGACGAGCGCGGCGCCCGGCCCGAGACAGATCCGCGCGGCGACGAGGGCGAACGCCCCGGCCCCGGCGATCATCATCGGCTGCAGCACGAGCCGGAACTGCTCGACGCCGAAGTCGTACTCGATCTGGAACACCGACATGCCGATCACGAGCCCGCCGAAGGCCAGGCAGCGCACGAGCCACTGGCTCCGGCCGTCGTCCGGGGCGTCGGGACCCATGGCGGCCCGGCCCTCACGATCGAGGATCACGACGGCGATGAGCGACAGGCCCGCGCCGCCGATGAGCCGCAGGTGGGTCGGGCCCCAGAGGGTGACGTCCTGGCCGAAGATCCGATGCCAGACGTCGTCGAGCGGGAACCCCAGCAGTGCGTAGAAACCGCAGCCCGCCAGCAGGATTCCGCCCACCGGTGCGTACCAGTGACGCGTGATCCGGATCGCCGAGCGGCCGGGCTTGTCGAAGGGGAGGAACACCGACAGCATCCCGGAGATGAACAGCAGGAACAGGCCGACCAGGATGAAGTAGTGCGCCGGGTTGGCCAGCGGCCCCTCGTCGCGACCGTCGCCGATGTGCAGGCTCACGTCCCAGAGGAAGCCGAACAGCGCGCAGATGATCGTGCTGGTGAACAGGAAGATCGGCAGCGCCGCCCACGGTGGGCGGTTCACCCGGCGGGCGGCCCATTCGGACAGCGTGGTCAGCCACGTGATCTTGCGCGTGCGGTGCAGGTAACCGATCCAGAGCAGGCCGACCGACACGACGGCGGCCACCGCCGACATCAGGAAGACCTGGTCGAGTGCCGCTCCACCACCTTCGGCGGCGAGATGGACGCGCGTGACATCGCTTGTTGACATGGTCGAAGTATGCACAACCGCACCCGGGTCCTGGAAGTGCATTGGGCAAAACGGCGATCACGCGCAGTGAACGGCCCGCTCAGCTCATCCGACGGGGACGCACGACGACGTCGTGCAGATCTCCTCCGGCAGCTCGATCCCCGAGAGGCCGGGGATGTCGGGCAGGCCCGGAATGCTCGGCAATCCGGGCGCCGCCGGGGCCTCCGATTCCGGGGCCGGTGGCGTTGCCGCCCCGCCCGGCACGGTCACCCGCAGCGGCGCGGCGACCGTCGGGGTCGTCCCTGTCACCGGCGGGTTGGTGCCCCAGAACTCTTCGGCTGCTCCGGTGCCCGGTGGCAGCGTGATCGTGGTGCATCCCCAGTAGATGTCGTACGTGCCGTCCGGGATCGTCGTCGTCCCACTGGGTGTCGGCGGCGTGCCCTGAGAGATTCGCAGCGGCAACGACTTCGACGAGCCGGGGGAGATGAGCGCACCGAGCTCCTCCGGTGTCTGGTATCCGAAGACGACATTGGTCGGGGCTCCGCCGGCCGGGACGCCGACGATCTCGCAGCCGATGCGTTTCGCGGCGTTGTTCGTCACCGTCAGGGTGACGTTGTTGCCGGACACCGAGGGTGTCGCGGTCACATCGCTCGGCGCTGCGGTGGCGACGGGCGCGAGGGCGGCTCCGAATGCCGCTGCGGCGCACACCGCCAGGCCGACGGTGGCTGTCCGGACTCGGTTGCTCATACGGGTGTCCTTCCACATGGGTTTTCAGTACCGACCAGGAAAAAGCAAGTCGCACGGTCGTCGAAAATATGCGGGATTTCGCATCCCGTTCGATTCTCGTCAACGATTGTCAAGTCGTTCTCACCTGACTCTGAATCACACGACCGAATCGACAGAAATATCCGGTCAATGCTCGACCCGGTCATTCTTACAGATATGGGTAATGCCCGCAGAATGAGGGTGGAAAAGACATTCGGCGTCGGATTCGCAGGTTCGAGAGGCCGGGCGGCCGTCGCGGCGCCACCGAACACCCGGTGGCCTACGCGTCGGCTCGGTAATCTACTCGCGACGCAGGACGCCCGAACAGCAGGGCGACCGAACAGACCGGGGACGCCATGCCGACGGTGATCGCGACCATCAGTCTCAAGGGCGGGGTCGGGAAAACCACGCTCACGGGAGGCCTCGCCGACTTCCTCGCCGGCGTCTTCGGCAAGAAGGTGCTGCTCGTCGACCTGGACGCCCAGACCAACCTGACGACGATGATGATCGGGCAGGAACACTGGCTGACGTGCAACGCCCGGCGGCACACCGTCGCGACACTCTTCACCGACCTGCTCGACGGCACGGAATCGTTCGACCTCGAGGGCAGCGTGCAGCGCGATGTCTCGACCGTGGCCGGGCTCACCGGGATCGACCTGCTGCCGTCGTCTCTGGACCTCATCGAACTGGCCGAGGAGCTCAGTGCTCACCGGGTTGCTGCGGACGACCATCTGGCGGCCGTCGAGGTCCTGACGAACGCGTTGGCCCCGATCGCCGGGCAATACGACTACATCCTCGTCGACTGCCCGCCCAACGTCGGACCGTTCAGCCTCAACGGGCTGGCGATGGCCGCCGCATATCTGATCCCGACCATCCCGGATGTCCTGTCCACATATGCGATTCCGCACATCCAGCGTCAGGTCGCCGATTTCGGCACCGAATTGGGGCGGGAAATCGTCGAATTGGGGGTGGTGATCACCAAGTACCGGGCGGCGTCGACGCTTCATCAGGACACGGTGCGGCGACTGAGACGGGACACCTCGATCCAGAACGTCCTGCCGACCTACCTGCACGAGGGCAATGCGATCGGTGCCGCCGCCGACTTCGCAACCTGGCCGAGCCTGCATGCGAAGTACGGCTACCACGGCCACTACGAACAGTTCCGCGATCTGACCCGCGCCGTGATGGTCGAGGCCGACGCCAAACTCGCTCGGGCCGAACTCGCTCGGGCCGAACTCTCGGGGGCGGTTCCGAGTTCCCGCGGCCCATTCGATCGACCGACGCCGAACCGCAGCTCAGGCGTCTAAGTTCATCTCAGCCGCCGACCGGTGGCGCCTCGTTCGACTCCTCAGGAGCTCCCATCATGCGCAAAGTGCACATCACCTCGGTTCTCGGCGCCGCAGCACTGGCCGTCGCCCTCACGGCGTGCGGTTCCGATGACTCGGCGTCGGGTGGCACCGACGCGGAGGCCACCGTGACCGTCGACGGTCAGGAACTGGAACTGGCGGACAAGACGGTCGGGTGCACCGACGCCGCGGGCAAGGTGACCATCGGGATCGGATCGGGTGGGGGCTCGGGTATCGGCGTCGTCCTGACGTCGGGTGACTCGCCCGAGGTGGAATCCGTGGGTCTGGGCTCGCTCGACGGTGTGGTGCTGGCCTATCAGAAGGGTGCCGGCGGCGGCAGCGGCGAGGTCACCAAGGACGGGGACACCTACACGGTCACCGGCGACGCATCCGGGATCGATCCCGCCAATCCGACCGAGCCCGTGACCAAGTCCTACGAGATCAAGGTGACCTGCCCCTGATCCCGGTTCCGCCGCTTGGTCTCGGTCCGGTGACCGGTCCGGTCTCGATGTGTACACATTTTCCCCGGACGCTGTTTGGCGCTCTGTCGGGCTGGGTACGTTCCGATTTGTAGCGATTCGAGAGGTCTTCGCGATCTCTAACGATTTGCACAACGGATCAACGACGACCCTTTAGGAGCAGACATGTGGGCCATCCTCGTATGGATTGTGATCGGCGGGCTCGCCGGCTGGATCGCCAGCAAAATCATGGGAACCGATGCACAACAGGGAATCATCCTCAACATCGTTGTGGGCGTCGTTGGCGGCTTGTTGGGCGGCTGGTTGTTGCAGGCGTTGTTTGACGTGGAGGGTGGTGGCATCTTCCTCACGTTCGTGACCTGCCTCGTTGGTGCATGCATCTTGCTGTTCATCGTGAAGCTGGTGACCGGGCGCGGTCGTCGAACTCGCGTCTGACAGCAGAGAATCTCCGCCCCGGCTCGACGTTCGCATCGAACGTCGAGCCGGGGCGGAGTCGCGTCGGGGCCGTGTCCGGGGCATATGCGTACGTTGGATTGGGTACGAGAGTGGCGACCGCACAAGTGAGCAACCGAAAGTGAGCATCCAGTGACTCGAGTGGCGATCATCGGCGGACACGGCAAGATAGCGCTGCGGCTGGCGCGGATTCTGTCGGAACGCGGCGACGAGGTGACCTCGATCATCCGCAATCCCGAACACGCCGAAGACGTCGCGGACACCGGGGCCGTTCCCGTGGTCGCCGACGTCGAGACCCTCGACACCACCGGCATCGCCACCGCGATCTCCGGCCACGACGCGGTGGTGTGGACCGCGGGGGCCGGCGGCGGCGATCCGAAGCGGACGTACGCCGTGGACCGCGATGCCGCGATCCGGTCCATGGACGCCGCCGTGCGGGCCGGAGTCCGCAGGTACGTGATGGTGTCCTACTTCGGCGCCGGACCCGATCACGGTGTGCCCGAGGACAACTCTTTCCACGCCTACGCCGAGGCCAAGGCGGCTGCGGACACGTACCTGAAGTCCACGGAACTCGACTGGACGATCCTCGGACCCAGCAAGCTGACCGACGAGAACGGCACCGGCAGCATCACGCTCGGCGGCGACCGGGTCGAGGGTGACCAGGTCAGCCGGGACAACGTCGCCCAGGTCGCGGCGGCCGTTCTCGACCATCCGGCGGCGGTGCACGAGGTGATCGAGTTCAACGACGGCGACACCCCGATCCTCGATGCCTTCCCACGGTCCTGAGGAGCCGGATTCCCCTCTTGCCGCCGTTATCGCGGCTTGTCGCGCGATCGTCGGCGACGCGCATGTCCTCACCGACCCGGACGCCACGGCAGGGTTCCTGACCGACTGGACCGGGCGGTATCGCGGAGCGGCGGAGGCGGTGGTCCGGCCCCGCACCACCGACGAGGTCTCGCGCGTGCTCACCGAATGCGACCGGTCGGGCATCCGGGTCTGCGCGCAGGGCGGCAACACCGGACTCGTCGGCGGCTCGGTGCCACCGGCCGCCGCCGTCGGCGAGCGCTGGATCGTGCTGTCGACGGTGCGGATGACCGACATCGACGAGGTGGACACCGTCGGTCGTTGTGTCGGCGCCCAGGCCGGCGCGACCGTCGAATCCATCGACCTCCGCGCCGCGGCGCACGGCCTGTCGTTCGGTATCGACCTCGCCTCCCGCCAGAGCGCGACCGCGGGCGGGGTCGTGTCGACCAATGCCGGTGGGACGCGGATGATCCGGCGGGGCAACGCGAGGTCGCAGATCGCGGGGATCGAGGCCGTCCTGGCCGACGGCCGCGTGCTCCGCCGGTGGACATCCCTCGTCAAAGACAATGTGGGATACGACCTTCCAGCCCTCCTGGCCGGTAGCGAGGGAACCCTCGCGGTGATCACCCGGGTCCTGTTCCGACTCGTCGCGCCGCCCTCGGCCGCGACCGTCGCGGTCGCCTCGATCGAGCGCGTCGAGAACGCCATCGGGCTGATCGGCGCCGCGTCGGCGGCGGGACTGACCGTCGAGGCCGCCGAACTGATGACCGAGGCCGGGGTTGCGCTCGTCGCCGAGTACGGCCACCGGCGCCCGACGACGACGCCGGGACCGTTCTATGTCCTTCTCGAGGTGTCGGGGACCGGGGACATCGAGACCGCCACCGCGGAGCTCTTCGGTGATGCCACCGGGATCATCGACGCCGTGCTCGCGCCGGCGCCGGCTCGCGCCCTGTGGTCCGGTCGCGAGGGCCACACCGAGGCCATCGCCGGGTCGAGCGCGACACCGGTCGTCAAGCTCGACATCTCGGTTCCGATCCGGGCACTGCCCGAGGCATTCGCCGAACTGTCCCGTGTGGGTTCCGAAAACGAATTTCCCTGTCGCCCTATTCTTTTCGGACACGTGGGTGACGGCAACATCCACGTCAACCTGCTCGACGTCCCGCCGGCGCAGGCCGGCGCGGTCACCGACCACGTGTTCGGGATCGTGGCCGCCAACGGCGGGAGCATCAGTGCCGAGCACGGTATCGGCCGCGCGAAGTCGGCCTGGACGCACCTCGGCCGTGACGCCACCGACCTTGCGACCATGCGCGCGATCAAGGACGCGCTGGACCCGCGGGGAACCCTGAACCCGGGGGTGATCTTTCCGTGAGGACCGTACCGGTGGACCGAACCGGGCGGCGCGGGCGGCGGGCGCACGGAAATCCTGCGATCATGCACGGGTGGCTGATGTGAACCTCGATGGGTTGACCGCACTGGCGGATCGCTACGGCGTCGCTTCCAGCTATGTCGGCTGGGGTGACGAGCGGCACGAGGTGGATCCGGACACATTGGTCGCGGTGCTCCGGGCGCTAGACGTCCCCGCGGGTTCGCCCGAGGAGATCGAGAACTCGATTCGCGAGATCGACGAACAACCGTGGCGTGAGTTCGTCCCGGCCGTGACCGTCGTGACCGAGGGCTCGGGAGCCACGTTCGCCGTGCATGTTCCGCACGGGCACCTGGTGAAGGTGTGGGTGGTCAGCGAAACCGGTGACGACGTCGCGGCCCCCCAACTCGATGTCTGGGTCGAGCCGCGCGAGGTCGACGGCGTGCTGATCGGCCGTGCGACGTTCGCGGTGCCCGACGACCTCCCCACCGGATATCACCAGATCAAGGCGCTCGATCTCGACGATTCATCGGCCTCGAGCGCGCCCCTGATCGTGACGCCGCGCCGACTGCACACCGCCGACCGGCTGATCGGCCGGAAGCGATGGGGACTCGCGGCGCAGCTGTACTCGATCCGATCGGCTGACTCGTGGGGCGTGGGCGACTTCGCCGATCTCGCCGGGATCTGCGAGGTGGCCGCCAGTGCGTACGGCGCCGACTTCGTCCAGGTCAATCCACTTCACGCCGCCCAGCCGAAAGCGCCGATCGAGGCGTCGCCGTACCTGCCGGTGACGAGACGATTCGTCAACCCGCTCTACATCCGGATCACCGACATCCCCGAGCTGGACGGGCTGTCGAAGTCGCAGCGCAAGTGGGTCAAGGCGTTGAAGCGCAGCTTCCTCGACGAGAACACCGCGACCGACAAGATCCGGCGCAACAAGGCATTCCGCGCCAAGCTGGAAGCACTCGAACTCATCTACGGCGTCCCGCTCGCCCCGGCTCGTGCGCACGCCTACCGCGCATTCCGGCGCCGGGAGGGGAAGGGCCTCAAGCGTTTCGCGACGTGGTGCGCGCTGGCCGAGCGGTACGACGCCGACGACCCGCGCTGGCAGGGCAAGTTCGCAGACCCCGCGTACATGAAGAAGAAGCGTCGAAAGATGGCCCGGCGCATCGACTTCCACATGTGGCTGCAGTGGATCTGCGACGAGCAACTGGCCACCGCCGCGCACGCGGCGCGATCGGCCGGCATGGAGATCGGTGTGATGGCCGATCTCGCGGTCGGGGTCGCTCGGCACAGCGCCGATGCATGGGCCCTCGGTGACGTGCTCGCCTCCGGTGCGACGGTGGGGGCGCCGCCCGACGGTTTCAACCAGCAGGGCCAGGACTGGGACCAACCGCCGTGGCATCCACGACGCCTCGCCGAGGCCGGTTACGAGCCCTACCGCGACATGATCCGCACCGTCCTCCGACACGCGGGCGGTGTGCGCGTCGATCACATCCTGGGATTGTTCCGGCTCTGGTGGATACCCGACGGCAGCAGCCCGGCCCAGGGCACCTATGTGCACTACGACAGCGAGGCGCTGATCGGCATCCTGGCGCTCGAGGCGCACCGCGCCGACGCGGTGGTCGTCGGCGAGGATCTCGGGGTGTTCGAACCGTCGGTGCAGGACTCACTCCGCGAACGCGGAATCCTCGGCACGTCGATCCTGTGGTTCGAACAGGGGCCCGACGCCGCGACCCCGCCCGAGGACTACCGCGAGCTGTGTCTGACCTCGGTGACGACCCACGATCTGCCCCCGACCGTGGGATATCTGGCGGGCGACCACATCACGCTGCGATCGCGGCTGGGCCTGCTCGCCTCCGGGGAGGACGCGGAGCGGGCGCGCGATGCACGTGAACGCGACGCCGTCCTCGAACTCGCCTACGAACGCGGCCTGCTGTCCCGGGACACCCCGCTGACCGACCCGAAGGTCGTCGACGCTCTCTACGCCGTGATCGCCCACAGCCCGTCGGTACTGCTGAGCGTCGCCCTGGTGGATGCGGTGGGGGAGCGACGAATCCAGAACCAGCCGGGCACCGACAGCAGTCAGTACCCGAACTGGTGTGTCCCGCTGGCCAATTCGGAGGGCGACGTCGTGCTCGTCGAGGACCTCGTCAGCAGCGTGCGCTTCCGCCGCCTCGTGTCGGTGCTCAACGAGTCGGGCGTGCCAGGTTCCTGACCGAGACGATGGTCAGTACGAGTGCGATGAGGGCCAGCAGAGCGACCCCGATGTTGAAGGCGATCCCGGCGGGCCGGAGACCCCAGTGCTGCGCGGTGATTCCCTGGCCGACGATCGGGATCGAGATCGCGACGTAGGCGACGACGAAGTAGGTCGAGGTGACCTCGGCCTTGCGTCCCGCCGGGGTCGCCGCGACCACCGACGCCAGTCCCTTGCTGAACGACATGCCCTGCCCCACACCGCAGATCACCGCTCCGCCCAGCAACGCCGGGGTCGATGCGGCGACCAGTCCCAGGATCGACAGGCCGGTCCCGAGGATGAGGATGGCGCAGCCGGCGATCAGGGCCGGTTCGGTCGGCATCCGGCGCACGACGATCTGGGTGACCGCCGAGGACGCGAACAGGACGAACACCAGGAAACCGGTGAACGCGTGGTCGTCGATGCCGAGGATGTTCGTGACGAAGGACGGCATCACGCCGGTGAAGGTGCCCATCACCGCGAATCCGGCGAATGCGGCGATCGACGCCCGGACGAAGACGCCGCGGATGTCGGCCGGGACCGACAGCCGCTGGATGCTCAGCCGGGCGCCGGGGACGACGTCCACCGTCTCGGGCAGCCGCCAGATGCCGAGGAAGACCAGGACCAGTAGCGCCAGATCGAGTACGAACGGGGTGTGCAGCGGGGACGGGGCGTACTCGGCGAGGACTCCGGCGATCAGCGGTCCGAGGCCCAGGCCGCCGATGTTGGCCGCGGTCGCCACGGCCGGGGCGCGTCCCCGCCACGACGCGGGGGCCAGTTCGATGACCGCGGTGGTGGCGGCGCCGGCGTAGATGCCCGCGGACAGACCCGACAGCACCCGGCCCAGCAGCAACTGCCAGACCGGGCCGGCCGTGAGGAAGACGACGGCGCTGACCGCCGACAGGATCGCGCCGGCGATGAGCATCTTGCGCCGGCCGATGACGTCGGACCAGCGTCCGAAGCCGATCAGCGCGGCGATGACGCCGGCCGCGTACACGGCAAAGATCACGGTCGTGGTGGTCACGCCGAAATCGAGTTCCTCGCCGTAGATCGCGTAGAGCGGTGTGGGCAGCGTGGTGCCCAGCATGATCACGGCGAAGGCGTAGACCGCCGCGGCGAAGGATGCGCCGGTCGGCGCAGGGGAGGCGGGGGTATGCGAACGGTCAGACATGGCAGCTGACACGCTACCGCCGCGTCCGGGAGGGTCCGGCCCTGGTCTCCCGGCTGTGTGCTGGGTTACGGTAACTGTCGGTAACGGTAATTAAGGGTGAGCGACGAGGGGGTGTCGGATGCAACCAGAACTCGACGTCGTGATCGTGGGTGCCGGCTTCGGCGGGATGGGTGCCGCGATCGAACTGAAGCGACAGGGCTTGGACAACATCGCGATCCTCGAGCGGGAGGACGACCTGGGCGGGACGTGGCACGTGAACCACTACCCGGGACTCGCCGTCGACATCGCGTCGGTCACCTACTCCTATTCCTTCGAGCCCAACCCGTACTGGTCCCGGCTGTTCGCCCCCGGAGCAGAGCTGAAGCGTTACGCCCACCACGTCGCCGACAAGTACGACCTCAAGCGGCACATGGAATTCGGAACGGTCGTCGAGTCCGCGACCTGGGACCCCGACGAGCAGCTGTGGCGCGTCCGCACCGCATCCGGCACCGAACGCACGGCGCGTTATCTGGTGACCGCGACCGGGTTCCTGTCCCAGCCGCACGTCCCGGAGTTCCCGGGCATCAAGAACTTCGCGGGCACGATCCTGCACACCGCGGACTGGCAGGACGGGTTCGACTTCACCGGTAAGAAGGTCGCCGTGATCGGTACCGGCGCGACCGCGGTGCAGCTCATCCCCGAGATCGCCGCCCGCGCCGAGGCCCTGACCGTCTTCCAGCGCACCGCGATCTGGGTGGTGCCCAAGATCGACTTCGCGATCCCGTCGCTCGTCCAGCAACTGTTCGGCCGGTTCCCGCTCACCCAGCGTGCTGCGCGACTGGTGAACTCGTCGCTTCTCGAACTGCTGATGGTGTTCGGCGTCCTGCACTACAAGCAGGTGAAGCCCGGCAACAAACTCGCCGCCCGACTGGCCCAGGCGCACCTGCGGCGCCAGATCGCCGACCCGGAACTACGGCGGAAGCTCACCCCGGACTACGACTTTGGCTGCAAACGCCCCACCTTCTCCAACACCTACTTCGCCAGCTTCGCCCAGCCGAACGTGAGCCTGCAGACCAGTGGCATCGCCCGCCTCGAAGCCGATGCGATCCTCGCCGCGGACGGCACCCGGACCGAGATCGACACCCTCGTTCTCGCCACCGGGTTCAACCTCTGGGACACCAACTTCCCGGCCTTCGACATCGTCGGCCGGGACGGGCGCAACCTCGGCGAGTTCTGGCGCGAGAACCGCTTCCAGGCCTACGAGGGCGTCACCGTCCCGAAGTTCCCGAACCTGTTGTCCCTCAACAGTCCTTACTCCTACAGCGGCCTGTCGTACTTCACGACCATCGAAGGGCAGATGAAGCACATCGCCCGCCTCTTCGGAGAACTGCGCCGCCGCGGGCAACGGACGTTCGAGGTGACCGAGGAGGCCAACGACGCCTTCCTCGACGAGGTGACCGATCGTCTGCAGTCCTCGGTGTTCTACAACGGGGACTGCGCGACGTCACGCAGTTACTACTTCAACCAGCACGGCGAGGCGACGCTGCTCCGCCCGGCCTCGACGCTGCGGACTCTCCGCGAGATGGACTCGTTCCCGTTGCGCGACTACGAGTTCAGCTGAGCGCTCCTCTCCGACAGCTCCCTGAGGAGCGCCCGGAGTTTGCGGCGGGCCCGCCCTCACCCCTTGCTCCCTGAGGAGCGCCCGGAGCTTGCGGAGGGCGCGTCACGAAGGGTTCAGCAACTCCGGCCCGTTGTTGGCGACGCGGTTGACCAGCGGGGCGACCTCGCGGATCGCGATCGCATCGACCAGCGACTCGGCGGGTGGGGCGAACAGCTCATCGGGTGCCCGGCCGTCCGGGTCGAGCCAGGCATTCCAGTGTTCGTACGGCATGATCAGCGGCATCCGGTCGTGGACGTCGCGCAGCTCCCCGACCGCGTCGGTGGTGAGGATGGAACAACTGAGCAGTGGCTGGGCGGCCTTCTCGGACGACTCGGGGTCGGTCTTGGGGTGCCAGACCGACCACAACCCGGCCATGAAGAGCCGGGTCCCGTCCTGCGGCGACATGAAGAACGGGATCTTGGTGGGTTTGCCCTTGCTGTCGGCCGGACCCTTCTTCCACTCGTACCAGCCGTCCATCGGCACGAGGCAACGCCGCGACTTGACCGACGAACGGAACGAACTCTTCTCCGCGGCGCTCTCGGCGCGCGCGTTGAACAGCAGCGGCCCCTTCCCGACCTCCTTCGCCCACGGCGGCACCAGCCCCCAGCGCATCGCGCGGACGCGGAGCAGCGGATCGTCGTCGGGATCGTCGGGCGAGTGTCGCTTGACGACGGTCATCACGGTCGTGGTCGGCGCGACGTTGTAGTTCACGCCCGGTGACCGGGGCGCCGCATCGAGATCGGTGGAGTCCGCACCCGCCGGCTCGGGTACCTCGTTGACCGCATCGATCTCGGCTGCCAGCTTCGCCGGGTCGGTGGTCACCGCATAGCGTCCGCACATGGTGTCCATGCTGCCCTAATGGTGGCCCGGCCTCGTGATGAGTGCCCGTTCCGATGACCGACGATCAGGCGACGGCGATGTCGGCGACGACGGCCTCGGTGACGGACACCAGATCGGCCGGGGCCAGCTCGATCTCGAGCCCGCGCTTGCCGGCGCTGCACAGCACCCGGTCGAAGCGCGTGGCCGACGAGTCGACGACGGTCGGCAACCGGGTCCGCTGGCCGACCGGGGACACGCCGCCGAGAACGTAGCCGGTGGTCCGGGTGACCGCCTTGGCGTCGGCCATCTTCGCCTTCGACGCGCCGAGTGCGGCGGCCGCCGATTTGAGCGACAGCTTGGCCGGCACCGGGACCACCGCCACCGCCAGGCCGGGCCGGTCCCCGCCGGATAGTTCGATGACCAGCGTCTTGAAGATCTGCTCGGCACGGACACCGAGGGTTTCGGCGAGAGCGGCGACCGCCTCCGCGCCGTAGGCCTCCGATCGGGGGTCGTGCGCGTACCGGTGCACCGAGTGGTCGATCCGGGCGCGTTCGAGCGCGGCGATCGCCGGGGTGGACGCCATGGTCGGTTACCTCCTGGTCGTGAGCGGGGTCGCGGCTGAGCGCGTGCGCACGAGGCCGCGGTGATCCGCGCCGAGACGATCGCGGGGGCGGGCCGGGAACAAACCGCGCGGTGCGCTCTGTTGGGACTGATCGGACAACGGACGTATGAAGACGGACACGAAGGAGGTCAGAGGCATATGAGCACAGCGGCCGTGATGGAGCTCCCGCAGCGCGTCGAACCGAGGCCTCTCTCGGTGGGGGACGGGTCGGTAAGCTTGATCGACAACATCTCCGTGATGCCTCCCATCGAAGGGATCGTAGTGTCCGACACAGAAGCATCCGACACAGAGTCACCCGATTCCGGCCGTACCGGGAGCGCCAAGGCGCCTCGCCGGGCCGATCCGAACGAGTCGCCGGAACAGCTGACCGAGCGGTTCGAGCGTGACGCGCTGCCGCTGCTCGACCAGATGTACGGTGCCGCGCTGCGGATGACCCGCAATCCCGCCGACGCCGAGGACCTGGTCCAGGAGACCTACATCAAGGCGTTCACCGCGTTCGCGTCGTTCCGGGAGGGCACCAACCTCAAGGCCTGGCTCTACCGGATTCTCACCAACACCTACATCAACGGCTACCGCAAGAAGCAGCGTCAGCCCGCGCAGTACCCGACCGACGAGATCACCGACTGGCAGATCGCGGCGACCGCCGAGCACACCTCGCAGGGGCTGCGGTCGGCGGAGATCGAGGCGCTCGACGCCCTCCCCGACGACGAGATCAAGGCCGCGCTGCAGGAATTGCCGGAAGACTTCCGGATGGCCGTCTACTACGCCGATGTGGAAGGCCTGCCGTACAAGGAGATCGCCGAGATCATGGACACCCCGATCGGTACCGTCATGTCCCGACTGCACCGCGGTCGCCGTCAGCTGCGCGAGCTGCTGGCCGACGTCGCGCGTGAGCGCGGGTTCAATCGTTCCGCACGTGCGGCGGCGGATGCGGAGGTGGCGCGATGAGCGACGTCGATCCGGAGCTGACCCAGCTCGACTGCTCGGCCGTCATCGCCGATGTCTGGCTCCTGCTGGACAACGAGTGCGACCAGAACGCCCGGGAACGACTCCAGGGCCATCTCGACTCCTGCCCGTCGTGCCTGGCGCACTACGGCATCGAACAGCAGCTCAAGGCGCTCGTCAACCGGAAGTGCGGCGGCGACCAGGCGCCGCAGAGCCTGCGCGACCGTCTGCGCATCGAGATCCGCAAGACCGTGATCGTGCACGAGGTCTCCGAATCCGATCGCTGATCGCGTCGAGAACACACGAAAAAGCCCGGGCGGCCTGTGAAGGCCGTACCCGGGCTTTTTGGCTTGCTCGCTCGCCGAGACCGCGTGGTGCGGTGATCAGGCGTTGGGGCGCTTGCCGTGGTTGGCAGCGTTCTTCTTACGAGCACGCTTCTTGCGTCCGCGCTTTCCCATGACGCATCTCCTTCATTGCGGGGCGGGCGCCGTGGGACCGGGCCCGCCGTGTACTGGTTCAGCTGTGCTGAGACAACCCTGGCATCGGCCGGGGAGGACATCCCTGGTGTCATCCGGGGAAGACATCCCTGGTGATCGGGACATCACAGTGTCTCAGGGATTCTTCCACGTACCAAAAACACCTCTGCTGACGCCCCCGGCACCGGGCCCTCCGGGTACGACGCCGTGGGCTAATTTGGGTGCATGGCAGAAGACGTTGTGGCAGAGATCGTCGCGAGTGTCCTCGAGGTGCGCGTCGCCGCGGGGGAGCAGATCGAGGTCGGCGACACCCTGGTCCTGCTCGAGTCGATGAAGATGGAGATCCCCGTGCTGGCCGAGGAGCCGGGCACGCTCGCCGAGGTCAAGGTCGAGGTCGGCGACGTCATCCAGGCCGGCGATGTGATCGCCGTCTACGAGTAGTGAACCGGCCCCGGCCCGTCGTCGCCCCCGTGTCCTGAGATGTCCACCCTCTCCGACCTGCTCGCCGAACACACCACGCTGTCCGACTCGGCAGCCGCGCATCTGCAGCGCCTCGTCGCCGAATGGCAACTGCTCGCCGACCTCTCGTTCGCCGACCTACTGTTGTCGGTGCGCACGGAGGCGGCCGCGGTCGTCACGGTCGCGCAATGCCGTCCCAACACGGCCTCGACGGTCTTCCCGACCGACGAGGTCGGCCGCGTCATCGACACCGAAGCCCATCCACAGGTGTTGCGCGCCTTCACCTCCGCCCGCATCCTGCGCGACGAGGACCCCACCTGGTTCGGCGCGACGGCCATGCGGCAGGAAGCGGTTCCGGTCGGCTTCGACGGCGAGGTGATCGCCGTGGCGACCCGAGCTGTCGACCTCACCCACCCGCGCCTGCCGTCGCCGCTCGAACTCGCTTATCAGGACTCGGCCGACGACCTGTGCCAGATGGTCGCCGACGGCACCTTTCCGCACGAGGAGGGGAATCCGCGCGGGCTGTCGACGCCCCGCGCCGGCGACGGTTTCGTCCGTCTCGACGGACAGGGCCTCGTCACCTACACCAGCCCGAACGCGCTGTCGGCCTTCCACCGGATGGGGTGGACCGCCGAACTCAATCACACCCGCTTGTCCGACGTCGTCAAGCAACTCATCACCGAACCGTTCGAGGCCGACGACGTCGCACTGATGCTCGACATCGCGGCCGGCGTCGCCGAGATCCCGACCGGCCCCTACCGCGACATCGGGATGCGCGTGGAGGCAGACGCCCGCCGCGCGACGGCCCTGATCCGCGCCGTGCCGCTCCGTCCGCGGGGCGAGACGACCGGAACCGTCGTCCTGATCCGGGACGTCACCGAGGTCAAGCGACGCGACCGCGCACTCATCAGCAAAGACGCCACCATCCGCGAGATCCACCACCGGGTGAAGAACAACCTGCAGTCGGTCTCGGCGCTGTTGCGACTACAGGCGCGGCGCACGTCGAACTCCGATGCCCGCGAGGCGCTCAACGAGGCGGTGCGCCGAGTGGCCTCCATCGCGCTCGTCCACGAGTTGTTGTCGGGCAGCGTGGACGAGGAGGTCGACCTCGACGAGGTCGTCGATCGTCTGGTCCCGATCCTGGTCGATGTCGCGTCGGGGGAGGCGAGGGTGGCTGTGCGCCATCGCGATCGGCTCGGCGTGCTGACCGCCGAACTCGCGATGCCGCTGGTGATGGTCCTCACCGAACTCATCCAGAACGCGATCGAACACGGCTTCGACGGCGCGCCGCACGATGACGCCGAGATCGCGGTCGTCGCCGAGCGGGATGTGCGCGGCCTTCGAATAGCGGTCCGCGACAACGGTTCCGGTCTTCCGGAGCATTTCGATCTGGCCACGTCCGACCATCTCGGCCTGCAGATCGTCAAGACCTTGGTGTCCATCGAACTGGGCGGTGAACTCGATGTCCGGTCCAATCCGGGTGGCCCGGGAACCGAAGTGGGTGTCTACATTCCGCTACGCTCGTGAGCCGTGGTCGCGGACCGCATTGTCTGACAGCGGTTTCCGCCGGACAGTGGGGACGAGTGCACGAAAAAACCCGGCCGTGGCCGGGTTTCTTCGAGTCCGGGACGACGCCGGCCGTCGAGGCCTAGACGCTGCTCCGGGTACGCGTACGTGCGGTACGGCGCTTGAGTGCGCGTCGCTCGTCCTCGCTCATGCCGCCCCACACTCCGGCATCCTGGCCGGACTCGAGGGCCCACGACAGGCAGTCGGCGGTGACGGGGCACCGCGCGCAGACGAGCTTCGCGTCGGCGACCTGTGCGATGGCCGGGCCGCTGGTCCCCACGGGGAAGAACAGTTCCGGATCCTCGTCGCGACAGATGGCCTTGTGACGCCAGTCCATTCCACTACTCCTTCGGGCGCGTTCGCACCACTCGATCGTCTTGCTGGTGATTGTCGGCTGTAACTCTCAGTTCACGCGGCGCACCAAATGTTTCCGCGTTGTTGCTTGTGAATACTTTCACGAATCGGGCCGAAGTCAATGGGTTTGCTTCACACGTGGGCAACATCACGTCGCCCGCCTAGCACTCCGGTCGCGGACTCCCGAAGGGGGGTCCGGGCACTTTGTCTCACGGCCTTGTTGTAGCCTACGCGTCTCGCGGCGGTACTGTCGACGACTTTCTGCAGGTCGGGACCCCGTCGCCGGTGAAAACGCTCGTGACGTGGCCGGACGCCGAGGGTAGTGTTCACCACATGCGCCGACGATGTTGATCCACACCGCCCCGGCGGCCCCACCGCAGGCTGACAGCCGCGGCGGTGGGCTCCGCCCTCCTCGAAGACCTCATCCCGCTCTATCCGCTGTACGCCGTCCTGTTCGCCGACCCCGGGATCCCGGGCGCCGGGCTCGGGCCCGCCGAGATCTCGGCGCTGTTCGTCATCTGGTCGGTGTCGTCGGTGATCGTCGAGGTCCCCACCGGTGTGCTGGCCGACCGCGTGTCCCGACGCAAGCTGCTGGTCGCCGGTCCGCTGATCACCGCGTCGGGTTTCGCGCTGTGGACGGTGGCGCCGTCGTTCGTCGCCTTCGCCGCCGGATTCGTCCTGTGGGCCCTCGGTGGAGCGTTGCGGTCCGGCACGACACAGGCGCTGGTCTACGACGAGCTGAACCGGCTGGGGCGCTCGCAGGACTACGCCCGACTGACCGGGCTCATGCGGGCGGCCGGGGCCGTCGGAGTGATCGGCGGCACCGCGGCGGCCGCACCGTTGTTCGCGTGGGGCGGTTACGACGCCGTGGGCGCCGCCAGCGTCGTCGCCTGCGTGTTGTGTTCGGTGATGTCGGCGATGCTGCCCGAGAAGGCTCGGGAGGCCGCCGATCCACCGGAACCCGAGGACGCGGACCCCGACCTCGGTTGGCGGGAGATCGTCCGCCACGGCTGGGGCTCGGTGCGGACGCAGCCGGTCGCACGGCGCATGTTGCTGCTGGGCGTGGCGCTGACCTGGGTCGCGGCGCTCGACGAGTATCTCCCGTTGCTGATCGCGTCGTTCGTGGTCGACGCCGCCGCCGAGCCCGATCCGGCGGCGGTCGCGCTGCTCATGATCGTGGTGTCGGCCGGTGACATCGGCGGCGCGCTCGCGGCGGGGCGGTTCCGGTCGGTCGACGCGATCGGGCCGGCGGTGGGGGTGGGCGCGGTCGTGTTCATCGGGTCAGCGCTGTGGGGGCACCCGGTGGGGGCCGCGGGCGTCGCGACGGCGTTCGGGATCCTGGGGTGGGCGCGTGTCGTGGCCGACGCCGAGCTGCAGGACCATCTGAGTTCGGCATCGCGGGCCACCGTCACCTCGCTGGCCGGGATGGGCGAGGAGGTGGTCGCGATCCTGGCCTTCGCCGGCTGGGCGTTGGGGTCGACATGGCTGGGTCCGGCCGGGCTCTTCGTGGCGGCGGCGCTGCCCTACGTCGTGATGTCGGCGGTGCTGATCGGCGGTGCGATGACCGTGAGGGCGTCGCGGCGATGACGAAAACGTATGTCGCGGAAGGCCCCGATGTAGTCGCCGTCCATCTGGACGTCGATGGGGGCCTCCGCGCGGAAGCACACCTCGTCGACGTCGTCATCCCGAAAGAGGTGGCGTGCCTTGGGATCTGCCTGTGACAGGAGTCGCGTCGCCAGTGGGAGGTTACGGAACACGCCGGTGGAGGTCGCCACGAACACCCCCAGGCCGGTGTGGAAACCGGTGCCGGGGTTGGTTCGGATCTCACGCGGTCCCAGATAGGTCCACGGGCTGGTGTTGGACACGAAACCGTAACGCGCGCCGACGATCCGGTCCCGGCCGGGGATCTCGACGTCGAACGTGGCCGACGAACCGGACTGCTTCAGGAAGCTGGTGATCGTGGTCCACAGGTATCGGGCCGGCGTCGCGGTCTTGCCCGCGTGCCGCTTGTCCTCCATCGCGTGGATGACAACCGCGTCCATGCCCATGCCCGTGTTGAACAGGAACCAGCGGTCGTCGGTGTGGCCGAGTCCGATCCGGCGACTGCGTCCCGCGTCGAGGAGGGTGATGATCTGCTGTGTCGCGAGCAGCGGGTCGGGATCGATCCCCAGCGTGCGCGCGAAGACGTTGGCGCTACCGCCGGGGATCACGGCCAGGGCGGGCCGCCGCCGGTCGGGATCGCTGCTCGACGGCGGGTCGAGCAGTCCGTTGGCGGCCTCGTTCACCGATCCGTCGCCGCCGTGCACGATGACGGTGTCGAAGTCCTCGGCCGCGGCGCGCGCGGCGAGCTCGAACGCATGCCCGCGGTGCGTGGTGAGTTCGACGTCGAGGTGGAAATGCGCGCTCAGGGTGTGCGCCAGCGCGTCGCGGCCGGCCGGACTGGTCGCGGTGGCGAACGGGTTGACGATGAGCATGACACGCACGACACCCGAGGATATGGGGTCGTCGCCGCCCGCGCGTAATCGCGCGGATGTGTACGGCGCCATCGCTCCGGTGCGCACACCCGCGGAGGTCCGCGCGAGAGGACCAAATATCCTGGGACGGTGAGCACCGAGAACGGCCGTCCGGAGTCCGACACCGATCCGTTGGTGACCCCGCGCCAGATCAAGATCGCGGGTGCGGTGACCACGCTGCAGGGTCTGGCCGGTGTTGCGGTCGCGGTGATCCTGGTCGTGCGCGGCCTGGCCGGGCACGAGGAGACCACCATCAGCGGCTACGGCACCGCGGCCTGGTTCGGCATCATCGGCGGGGGAGTACTGGTCGGCGGTCTGGCGCTGCTCTCGGGGCGGCGGTGGGGACGCTCGATCGCCATGGTGGCGCAGATCCTGCTGCTGCCGGTGGCGTATTACCTGTTCACGAGCGGATGGCCGGTGTTCGGCGTGCCGCTGGCGCTCGCGGCGCTCGCGGTCCTGGTGATGCTGTTCAGTCCGGCGTCCATGAGGTGGCTCGCCGACGAGCTCGAACCCGAGCGCTGACATCCTCCTCCGGCCGGTTCTCCTCCGTCCGGGTACGCCGCGCAGCCGAGGTGGACTCTCATCCGACGATCCACGCCCGGGCGGTCGTACAGTAGGGCGCATGACGCGCATCCTCGCGATTGCCAATCAGAAGGGTGGGGTCGCCAAGACCACCACGGTGGAGTCCCTCGGTGCCGCCCTCGCCGATCTCGACGTCTCGGTCCTCGTCGTCGATCTCGACCCGCAAGGGTGTCTCACCTTCTCGCTCGGGCACGATCCCGATCAGCTCACCTCCTCGGTCCACGACGTGTTGCTCGGTGACGAGGAGATCGCCGATGTCCTGCTCGACACCGAGGACAAGGTCACCTTGCTGCCGGCGACCATCGACCTGGCCGGCGCCGAGGCGCTGCTGTTGATGCGCCCGGGGCGGGAGTATGCCCTCAAGCGTGCACTCGCGGAGGTGAGCGAGGACTTCGACGTCGTGATCGTCGACTGCCCGCCGTCGCTCGGCGTCCTCACGCTGAACGGTCTCACCGCGGCCGACGAGGTGATCGTGCCGCTGCAGTGCGAGACGCTCGCCCATCGCGGCGTCGGACAGTTGTTGCGCACCGTCCGGGAGGTCCAGCAGATCACCAACCCGAACCTCACGATGCTGGGTGCGGTGGCCACCCTCTTCGACGCCCGGACCACGCACAGCCGCGACGTTCTCGCCGACGTCGCCGATCGGTACGACCTGCCGGTGCTCGACCCGCCCATCCCGCGCACAGTGCGTTTCGCCGAGGCCTCCGCCTCCGGGACGTCGGTCATGCGGGGCCGAAAGAACAAGGGCGCGACGGCATATCGCGCGCTCGCCGAGAATCTGTGGAAGCACTGGGAGGCGGGCGCCGAGGTCGGCACCTTCGAGGTCTGACAGTCGGGTCTGCGGTCGGGGGCCGTGGGGGTCAGCCCGGGCCGAAGGCCTCGATCCGGGGTCCGTGCTGTTCGACGACGATGTCGCCGAGGACACGCAGACTCACCACGGGCGCGGCCGGTTCGCTCCGGGCGAGCGGGATGGACCGGACCTCCCGGCCGGTCGCGACGTCGCGGACGCTGATCCCGGTGGTGCTCGGCAGCAGGAGTTGTCCCGCCATGATCTGGCCGGGTCCCAATGTGCCGGGGACCTGGTAGATCGGATTCAGTGTCTGGGCATTCAGGACGACGGTCGCCTTCCCGGTCCAGTAGGTGACGATCCCGTCGGAGGAGATCGGGGCGCTGCCGGCGGGTGGCGTCGAGTCGCCGGCGACGGTGTTGGTCCCCGCCGCGTTCGCGTCGGTGTCGAACCGGCGGATCGCCGGCCCGCTCTCGGCGTCGAACGTGGGCGGTTCGGCCGGTGCGGCGCCACCGTCGTACACGGCGATCCCCGACGACGACATCGCGATGACCACGGGCGGCGGTCCGCTCACGTCGCCGGTGATGAGGGTCGACCCGTACTGTTCGACCTTCTCGTCGTCGCCGAGTACCGCGCCGAGGACCGTGAGCCGATACCCGGGGTCGTCGGCGCAGCGTTCGACGACGGCCACGCGATCTCCCGACACCACCGACGAGAACAGCTCGCAGTCGACGCGATCGGGCGCGTCCTCCGGTCGGACCGGCGCCTCGACCCGGCCGTATTCGATTCCGCGAACGAGATTGGAACCCCAGGTCTCCATCCGGCGGGGGCCCTGCGCGACGACGTACCCCGAGTCGGTCGCGAGCCGGACCTCCGGGTCGGCGTCGCTGGTGCGGGCGCCCTTCCGGCTGCCGGTGCCCGCATCGAGCGCGGTCACCTCCGAGCAGCCGCGGCTGTTGCGGTACACGGCCAGCGCCAGATCGGCGCTCCCGGTCCAGGCGGTGCCGACCGCACACAGGTCGAGATCGCGGCTGTACGACCAGAGTTCGCGACCGGTGGCCGGGTCGTGCCCGACCACCCGTCCGCCGTTCCCGGTGACGACGGCGGAGGTGCCGATCGCCGGGGCGCGGGTGGCGTCGGAGTCGGCCCGCCAGCGCGCGACGAAACTCGCGGACACGGACTGTGCCGGCTGCACCGCGGCGGGTTCGGCCGCGGCCGGCACGCTCGCGGTGTGGCGAACCGGGCTGAGGGCCCAGGCGGTGACGCACAGGGCCGCGACGACGACCACGATGGCCGCGGTGACCGCGAGATCGATCGGGCGGCGCCGTTCGGGCCTGACTCGTGCCACGCGGGTCAGCCGGTGGTCAGTCGGCGACAGCTGCCGTGGACTCCGACGCGCCGGCGTCGGACGCGGCGGTCTGCTCGCCGGCGGGCTTGCGGTTGGCGCCACCTCGACGGCGACGACGGCGGCGCGGCTTCGCGGTGCCGTCAGCGGCAGGCGTTCCGGCGTCGGCGCCGGACTCGGTCGTCGTGGTCTCGCTTGTCGTGGTCTCGGCGGCCGATTCGGTGGACGTCCCATTGGCGTCCGTCTGCCCGCCCCGGGTGCGACGGCGAGTGCGGGTCGAGCGCTTGCGCGGCTCGCGGTCCGCGCGCGTCTCCCGCGTCTCGTCGGGGTCGCGCGGCGGCTTGGCGGCGGCGATCCGCCCCGTCTTCGACTCGTCGATCGACAGGTCCGACCGGAGGTGTTCCGACGTCGAGTAGGTCTCCGGCGGATCGGGGATACCTAGATTCAGCGCCTTGTCGATGAGCTCCCAGCGGTGCAGCTCATCCCAGTCGACGAGGGTCACCGCGATGCCCGTGCGCCCGGCGCGACCGGTACGGCCGATGCGGTGCACGTAGGTCTTGTCGTCTTCGGGGCACTGGTAGTTGATGACATGGGTGACGTCGTCGATGTCGATGCCGCGGGCGGCCACGTCGGTGGCGACCAGCACGTCGATGGTGCCGTCGCGGAACCGCTTGAGCGCCTTCTCGCGGGCGACCTGACCGAGATCGCCGTGGACCGCGCCGACCTTGAAGCCGCGCTCGGCGAGATCGTCGGCGACCTTCTGCGCGGTGCGCTTGGTGCGGGTGAAGATCATCGTGGCGCCGCGACCCTCGGCCTGCAGGATGCGGGCGACGAGCTCGGCCTTGTCCAGCGCGTGCGCCCGGTAGGCGTACTGCTTGGTGCGGTCGTGGACCGCGGAGTCGTTGGCGTTCTCGGCCCGGATGTGGGTCGGCCGGTTCAGGAACGTGCGGGCCAGGGTGACGATCGGACCGGGCATGGTCGCCGAGAACAGCATCGTCTGACGAGGCGTCGGCAGTGCGGACATGATGCGCTCGATGTCGGGCAGGAAGCCGAGGTCGAGCATCTCGTCGGCCTCGTCGAGGACCAGGATCGACACCTTGCCGAGGACGAGGTGGCCCTGCTGGGCGAGGTCGAGGAGCCGGCCCGGGGTGCCGACCACGACGTCGACACCGGACTGCAGTTCGGCGATCTGCGACTCGTAGGGACGGCCACCGTAGATCGAGGTGACCTTCAGCGGTCGCTTCGTCCCATCGGCCAGGGTCACCTCGAGCGACGGCGCCGCCACCTGGAGATCGCCGGTCACCTGCACGCACAGCTCGCGCGTGGGCACGATGATCAGCGCGCGGGGCGTGGTGTCCAGCGGACGGACCCCGGACTCCTCGGCATGGGCGAGCCGGTGCAGCAGCGGGATGCCGAAGCCGAAGGTCTTGCCCATGCCGGTGCGGGCCTGGCCGATGAGGTCGTGGCCTTCGAGCGCCAGCGGCAGGGTCAGTTCCTGGATCGCGAAGGTGTGGGTCTTGCCGTCTGCGGCGAGGGCCGAGACGATACGGTCGTCGACGCCGAGCTCGGCGAAGGTGGGGGCGGTGTGGGTGTCGTCGACGATGGTCGTCTGCACGGCGGAATCGCTCATGTGCGGTTGTGTGCCTTTCTGGGCCGGTCTGCGCGCGATGTGTTTCGGTGCGCGCACGGAGAAGGCTCGAAAGTGCACGCGCATATGTCGTAGTGGCACCGGGGATGTGACCGGGTATCGCGAGGAACTCGCAGTTCGGCGAGCAACGCCGTCGTCACATCCACACGCTCGCGCCGGCGAGCACGCGCTCCACGCGCAGCTCAGCGGGCAAGCGACGGGGGGTCCCGTCGGAGTGCACCGCCGTCGAGTGTACTTGGTGCCCCGCGGCGGCCCGCTACCATCACCTCATGGCGCCTGCATCCGACCCGTCCGAGTCGACCCCGTCACCTGCGACGTCCACCTCGGTGGCGTCGGCCGAGATGCGGGATTCGGCGATCGGGAAGCTGTTCGCCGTGCTGCTCGCCGGCGAATTCGCCGCGTTCCACCGGCTCATCGAGGAGTCGGCGATGGCGCCGGATGTGCCCAGCCGCATCGCGATCGCCCGGATGGCGGCCTCCGAGGTCGGCCACTTCGACCGGCTCGCCGAGCGGGTGGAGGCGATGACCGGCCTCGGCGCCGCGGAAGCCGTCGAGCGCTACCGTTCGGTGTTCGATCAGTATCACCGCGCGACGACGCCGAAGACCTGGTACGAGGCGCTGGTCAAGGCGTATGTCGGCGACGGACTCGCGGCCGACTTCTACGCCGAGCTCTCCGACATGCTGCCGCCGGACTCGCAGGCCGTGATGGCCGAGGTGATGTCGGAAACCGCCAACTCCCAGTTCGCCCGTGAACAGGTCCGGGCGGCCGTCGAGGCCGACCCGTCGATCAAATCGGCCCTGGTGTTGTGGGGCCGCCGGCTGCTCGGCGAGGCCATCACCCATGCGCAGTGGGTTCTCGCCGCCGAGGAAGAGGTCACCGATCTGCTCTTCGCCGGGGCCAGTTCGCTGACCGGCGTCGCCGGGTTCTTCGACGTCGTCGCCGGCAAACACGCCGAGCGGATGGCCGACCTCGGCCTAGCCTGAGCCGGACCTGACCACGGCGGAGTAGGCCGACGGTGTTTCGCTCTGAGCGGAGTGGCTGTCCCGCCGCACCCCGGCTGCACTAGCCTTGTGCGGCAAGCGTTGACAGACACCGAGGAGGGCGGCACATGGCCGTGGAAGTGAAGATCGGCATCACCGACAGCCCGCGGGAGCTGACCATCGCGTCGACCCTGACCAGCGACAAGGCCTTCGCCGAGGTCGAGGCGGCACTGGGTGGCAAGCAGCAGCTGTTGTCCCTCGTGGACGACAAGGGCGCCCGCTACCTGATCCCGGTCACCAAGATCGCCTATGTCGAGGTGGGTGCGTCGGAGAACCGCCGCGTCGGATTCGGTTCCTGACCGGCCGCGCAACCAGATCGACGAGAAGGGGCCTGTACGCCGGATGGCGTGCAGGCCCCTTCTCGTGTCGCAAGTGGTTCAGGCAGTGCCGTTGACAGTCGGCCCGCTCGCTTCGCTCCCGGCGCCGGTCGCATCCGGCTGCGCGTCGGCCACACTCGGCTCGACAACCGGCTGCGCGTCAGCCGACGCCGTCTGTCGCGGGAAGTGCGACAACCCGCCCCAGAGGAGGGCGACCGTGGTGTCCACGGCGGTCTGCTTGTCGACCGGGCGCTTGGCCTCGAGCCAGTAGCGGGCGTTGACCTGGCTGGCACCGACGAGCCCCGACGCGAGCATCCGCGAACGGTACGGATCGAGACCGGAATCGTGCATGACCAAGCCGTACACGGCGTCGACGCACGCCTCGGTCGCGCCCTCCACCCGGCGGATGACGGCGGGATCGGAGGCGTCGGAGGAGAAGATCAACCGGTAGCCCGAGTTGTCCTGATCGATGAAGTCGAAGAAGGCCTGGACCGCGGCACGGACGCGCTTGCGGTTGTCGGTGGTCGTCCGCAGGGCGGTGTTGACGTCGCTGACCAGCTTCTCGGCGTGGCTGTCCACGACCGCGATGTAGAGGTCGAGCTTCGACGGGAAGTGTTGATACAGAACGGGTTTGCTCACTCCCGCGTGCACCGCGATCTCATCCATGCCGGCCGCGTGGTAGCCGCGTTCGACGAAGATCTCACTGGCCGCGTCGAGCAACTGCATACGTCGTGCGCTGCGCGGCAGGCGAGTGCTGCGGCCGGGCACGGCGGACGCGTTGGTTGCGGTCGACATGCCCAAGAGAGTACTCGGCGGAGCTTCCTGCGCAGTATCGGTGGTCTGCTGTGAGAAAGTTGACCGGTGAGCCGCACAGAGGACGGTGGCCCCGGGTCCGAGCGTGGCCGGGTGCGTGCCAAGGATGTCGGCCCGAGATCGTCGGGACGCCCCAGACCGGACCAGCCGCTACGAGCGCGCTGGGACCCGACCGACGACAGCGGACGTCCCCGCGTCGACCGCGATGCCCAGCCGGAATACAAGAAGCAGTCGGCGCTCGGGCGGTTCGTCTCGACCTATGGGTGGCGTGCCTATGCGATCCCGGTGCTCACGATCCTGACGATCGCGCTGATCGTCGTCACCATCCGGGACGGCCGGACCGATGCGCTCGAGCCGGCGGCGGCCGCCAGCCCCGACTCCGCGGCGCGCAACACCGACATCAGCAAGGAGACCCGCCCGATCGGTGCCCCCACCGGCGACATCCAGGCGGCCGCGCTGCCCGCCGGGACGCTGCCCCAGGGCGGCCCGTTCACCGACCGGGCCCGCAAGACGTTCCGGGTCCTGCGCGGCGGCGGTCCGCCCGTCGGCACCGGCGGGCAGGTGTACACCTACACGGTGGAGGTGGAGAACGGCCTCAACCCGCAGGACTACGGCGGTGACCCGACCTTCGCGAAGATGGTGGACACGACGCTCGCCAACCCGCGCAGCTGGATCGGCGACGGCCGCGTGTCCTTCCGCCGTGTCGACCGCGGCGAACCCGACCTCCGCATCTCGCTCACCTCGACCGGCACCACCCGCGAGTTGTGCGGCTACCAGATCCGCCTGGAGACCTCGTGCTATTACCCGCCGCAGGCGCGGGTCACGCTGAACGAAGCCCGATGGGTGCGCGGTGCGCTGTCCTATCAGGGTGACGACGTCGCCTACCGGCAGTACCTCATCAACCACGAGGTCGGTCACGGCATCGGCTACGAGGCGCACGAGGCGTGCCGCGAGGACGGCGCGCTCGCGCCGATCATGATGCAGCAGTCCTTCGGCGTCGCGAACTCCGAGATCATGGCTCTCGACCCACAGATGAAGGCCAACCGGACCTTCGTGTGCCGTCCCAATCCCTGGCCGTTCCCCACCCGCTGACCGGGAATGCCGCCGCGGACTCATCCGTTGTGCCGGGGGTACGTAGTCAGCCCGAACAATGGAGGCGTTCGTGTCATCGCAAGGGTCGCCCACAGGGTCGCTGCCGCCGCTGGTGGAACCGGCCGCGGAACTGAGCAACGAAGAGGTGGCCCGCTACAGCCGTCACCTGATCATCCCGGACGTGGGGATGGACGGTCAGAAGCGTCTGAAGAACGCCAAGGTGCTGGTGATCGGCGCCGGCGGACTGGGTTCGCCGACGCTGCTGTACCTCGCTGCGGCGGGGGTCGGGACGATCGGCATCGTCGAGTTCGACATCGTCGACGAATCCAACCTGCAGCGCCAGGTCATCCACGGCCAGTCCGACATCGGCCGGCCCAAGGCCGAGAGCGCGCGGGACTCCATCCTGGAGATCAACCCCTTCGTCACCGTCAACCTGCATGACCAGCGGCTCGAGCCCGAGGGTGCGATCGAACTGTTCTCGCAGTACGACCTCATCCTCGACGGCACCGACAACTTCGCGACCCGGTACCTGGTCAACGACGCCGCGGTCCTCGCGCACAAGCCCTACGTGTGGGGGTCGATCTACCGCTTCGAGGGTCAGGCCTCGGTCTTCTGGGAGGACGCCCCCGACGGCCGCGGGCTCAACTACCGCGACCTCTACCCGCAGGCACCGCCGCCCGGGATGGTGCCGTCCTGCGCCGAAGGCGGTGTACTCGGCATCCTCTGCGCCTCGATCGGATCGATCATGGGCACCGAGGCCATCAAGCTGATCTGTGGGATCGGCGAGCCCCTCCTCGGTCGTCTCATGGTGTACGACGCCCTCGACATGACCTACCGGACCATCAAGATCCGCAAGGATCCGGAGGGTGAGCGGATCGCCGGTCTCATCGACTACGACGACTTCTGCGGTGTCGTCTCCTCGGAGGCGTCCGACGCCGCCGCGGGGTCGACGCTGACCGCCGTCGAACTCAAGCAGAAGATCGACGCGGGCGAGAAGCTGGCGATCATCGACGTCCGGGAGCCCGTCGAATGGGACATCGTCCGTATCGACGGCGCGACCCTCATCCCGAAGGGCGACATCCTCTCCGGCGAGGGTCTCGCCAAGGTGCCGCAGGACCGGCCCACCGTGCTCTACTGCAAGACCGGCATCCGGTCCGCCGAGGCGCTCGCTGCGCTGAAGCGAGCCGGTTTCGCCGACGCCACGCACCTGCAGGGCGGCGTGACCGCGTGGGCGAACCAGGTCGACAAGACGTTGCCGGTCTACTGAGCCCGGTCATCGATCCGCACGTCGGTGCGGGTGGTTGCCGCGTGCCTTCCCGAAACGGACAACCGCGCTCGGTAATCTGGCCGACGTGAACACCGTCGAGCCGCCCGAACACGTGTTGAACACGTTCGGGCTCACCGCCCACCCGCCCATCGCGATGGGGGAATCGTGGGTCGGCGGGTGGCGTGTCGGCGAAGTCGTGCTCTCACTGGTCCCCGACCACGCGCGCGCCGCGTGGTCGGCGTCGGTGCGCGAATCCCTGTTCGTGGAGGGGATGCGCATCGCGCGTCCGTTCCGCGCCACCGACGGCCGGTACGTGGTGTCGGGCTGGCGCGCCGACACCTACATCGCCGGGACGCCCGAACCACGGCACGACGAGGTCGTCCTGGTCGCCGACCGGCTGCACGAGGCGACCGCCTCGCTCGAACGGCCCCGGTTCCTGCTGCAGCCGCCTGCTCCGCCGCACACCGACGTCGACGTGTTCACCGCGGCCGATCGTGCCGCCTGGGAGGACGTCCCGCTGCGCTCGGCCCGGGCCGCCGGTATGGCCGAGCCGACCGCACCCGACGGTGTGCAGAGCGTCGACATGCTGAAAACCGTTGCGAAGCTTCGTAAGCCGGTGGATCTGCCGTCTCAGGTCGTGCACGGTGACCTCTTCGGCACGGTGCTGTTCGCCGGTGCCGCGGCCCCGGGGATCACCGACATCGTCCCGTATTGGCGGCCCGCCCCGTGGGCGGCGGCGGTCGCGGTGGTCGACGCCCTGGCGTGGGGTGGTGCCGACACCGAACTCATCCAGCGATGGTCGGATCAGCCCGAGTGGCCGCAGATGATGCTGCGGGCGACGATGTTCCGGTTGGCAGTCCACGCGCTGCACCCGCGGTCGACCTCGGGCGCACTGCCCGGGTTGCAGCGAGTCGTCGAACATGTACGTTTACTCGTATAACCGCAGCTCACAGCCCTGACTGACCGCTGACAGGGTTCTCACAACGCCCGCGTGACGGAGTGAGGACAACGTGACGATGCGGTCACCTCGCGGAAAATCCGCGCAACACGCCCCCTTCACACTTGGTCTCGAGTCGCACGACACCGGTGTCGGCGTCTTCCACGACAGCCACCACTGCACGCAGCCCTATGCACGGCAGTGACACCACGTAGACCAGCAACCATCGGAGGCGGAGCCTTGGCATTCGCAGATCTCAGAGCACAACTGACACGGGACCACACGATCACCGACTGGGACCCGGAGGACCGGGTCGCCTGGGACAACGGCAATGCCGCGATCGCCAAGCGCAATCTGATCTGGTCGGTCATCTGTGAGCATGTCGGATTCTCGATCTGGTCCCTGTTCTCGGTGATGGCCCTGTTCATGGGCCCCGAGTACGGCATCAGCATGGACCAGAAGTTCGTCATCGCCGCCACCGCGACGCTGGTCGGTTCTTGCCTGCGTATCCCGTACACGCAGGCCACCGCCAAGTTCGGCGGCCGCAACTGGGCGATCTTCTCCGCCGTCGTGCTGCTCATCCCGACCGGGCTGACGATGATGCTGATGATGAACCCGGGCGAGTTCGGGTTCGGCTGGTTCCTCGCCGTCGCGGCCATCACCGGTTTCGGTGGCGGCAACTTCGCGTCGTCGATGACCAACATCAACGCGTTCTACCCGCAACGGCTGAAGGGCTGGGCGCTCGGACTCAACGCCGGCGGCGGCAACATCGGCGTGCCGGTCGTGCAGGTCATCGGTCTGCTGGTCATCTGGCTCGCCGCCGACCAACCCGAGATCGTGTGCGCCATCTACCTGGTCGCCCTGGCCGTCGCCGGTATCGGTGCCGCCCTCTACATGGACAACCTGGACCACCAGACGGCCAGCGGCCGGGCGATGCTCGACTGCCTCAAGTACCGCGACACGTGGCTGATCTGCCTGCTCTACATCGGTACGTTCGGTTCCTTCATCGGCTTCGGGTTCGCGTTCGGCCAGGTCCTCAACATCAGCTTCACCGAGGCCGGAGTCGCGAAGCCGGCGCTGGCAGCAGCGCAGATCGTCTGGATCGGTCCGCTGCTGGGGTCGGTCATCCGTCCCTACGGCGGAAAACTGGCCGATCGCGTCGGCGGCGGCAAGGTGACGCTGTACACCTTCATCGCGATGGTCTTCTCCGCGGCGATCCTCGTGGTCGCCGGCACGATCGCCGACAACAACGGCAAGACGATCACCGGCGCCACGTTGACGGCCTTCATCATCGGCTTCATCCTGCTGTTCCTGCTCTCGGGCCTGGCCAACGGGTCGGTCTACAAGATCATCCCGACCATCTGGGAGCACAAGGCGCAGGCGCAGAGCGGACTGAATTCGCTCGGGAAGACGAAGTGGTCGCGGAGCATGTCCGGCGCGCTCATCGGGATCGCCGGTGCCGCAGGCGGTCTCGGCGGTGTGGGTATCAACCTGGTGCTGCGCGCCAGCTACCAGTCCAACAAGTCGGCGACGATGGCCTTCTGGGTGTTCATGCTCTTCTACGTCCTGGCAGCGGTCGTGACCTGGTGGTTCTACGCCCGGCGCCCGATCGTCATCGCGGAGACCACCGATCTCGCGGTCACCGGTGCCCATGACGAACCGGCACCGACTGTCGACGGGACCGCATCGACCGGTGCTGCCGCCGAGGGCACCGACAAGCAGGCAACCAAGGAAGCGCTGGCCTGATCCTCACGGGACCGGCGAGGCAAGGGAGCAAAGAGCAGTGAACAGCGAAACCGCAACGCGCACAACCAAGACAGTGGTGGTGGTGGGCCATGGCATGGTCGGTCACCGCTTCGTCCAGGCGCTCCGCGAGCGTGACGCGACCGACCTGTGGCGTATCGAGATCGTCAGCGAGGAGATCGACCCGGCCTACGACCGGGTGGGGCTGTCCTCGTATGTCGGTGCCTGGCTTCGGGATTCTCTCGCACTCGAGGGGAACACGTACGCCGGGGACGATCGGGTCGTCACGCATCTGGGCGAGACCGTCACCGGCATCGATCGAGACGCCCGCCGGGTCGTCACCTCGAGCGGTCGCGAGATCGACTACGACGCAGTCGTTCTGGCCACCGGTTCCTACGCTTTCGTCCCGCCGGTTCCCGGCCACGACAACGACCGGTGCTTCGTCTACCGCACCCTCGACGACCTCGACGACATCCGGGCCGCGGCCGAGGCCGCCGGTCCGGGTGCGACGGGTGTGGTCGTCGGCGGCGGCCTGCTCGGACTCGAGGCCGCCAACGCACTCAAGCTCATGGGGATGACCCCGCACGTGGTGGAGTTCGCCCCGCGTCTGATGCCGATGCAGGTCGACGAGGGTGGCGGCGCGATCCTGAAGAACCTGGTGACCGAGCTCGGACTCGAGGTCCACACCGGGGTCGGCACGTCGGAGATCGCCGACGCCGAGGACGGTGGCCTGCGGGTCACGCTGTCCGACGAGTCGACGATCGACGCCTCGCTCGTGGTGTTCTCCGCCGGCGTCCGACCGCGCGATCAGCTCGCTCGGGACGCGGGACTGGCCGTCGGCGAGCGCGGCGGCGTGCTCGTCGACGCCGGTTGTGGAACCGACGACGAGAACGTCTACGCCATCGGCGAGGTCGCCGCCGTCGAAGGCCGCTGCTACGGCCTCGTCGCCCCCGGTTACTCGACCGCCGAGGTGGTCGCCGACCGTCTGCTCGGCGGGACGTCGGAATTTCCCGGTGCCGACCTGTCCACGAAGCTGAAGCTCCTCGGCGTCGACGTGGCCAGCTTCGGGGATGCGTTCGGCACCACCGAGAACGCGCTGGAGATCACCTACCACGACGCGGTCGCCGGCCGGTACGCGAAGATCGTCGTCAGCGACGACGCGAAGACGCTGCTCGGCGGAATCCTGGTCGGCGACGCATCGGCCTACGCGATGCTCAAGCCGATGGTCGGCCGGGAGATCCCGGGCGACCCGGCGGCCCTCATCGCACCCGAGGGCGGCGCTGCGGTGGGTATGGACGCACTGCCCGACGACGCGGAGATCTGCTCGTGCAACGGCGTCTCGAAGGGTGCCATCTGCTCGGCGATCGCCGACGGCGCGTGCGACATCGCCGCGGTCAAGGGCTGCACCTCGGCCGGCACCACCTGCGGTGGCTGCCTGCCCAGCATCAAGCAGCTGCTCGCCGCGTCCGGGGTCGAACTGAGCAAGTCGCTGTGCGACCACTTCACCCAGTCGCGCGCCGAGCTGTTCGAGATCGTCGCGGTGACCGGTATCCGCACGTTCTCCGAACTCGTCGACCGGTACGGCAGCGGGCAGGGTTGCGAGATCTGCAAGCCGACGGTCGCGTCGATCCTCGCGTCGACCTCCAGCGACCACATCCTCGAGGGCGAGCAGGCCGCGCTGCAGGACACCAACGACCACTTCCTGGCGAACATGCAGAAGAACGGCTCGTACTCGGTCGTGCCGCGGATGCCCGGTGGCGAGGTCACGCCCGAGCAGCTGATCGTGATCGGTGAGATCGCGCGCGACTTCGGGCTGTACACCAAGGTGACCGGTGGGCAGCGGATCGACCTGTTCGGTGCGCGCGTCGACCAGTTGCCCGAGATCTGGCGGCGCCTCGTCGACGCCGGGATGGAGTCGGGGCAGGCGTACGGCAAGAGCCTGCGGACGGTGAAGAGTTGCGTCGGTTCGACGTGGTGCCGGTACGGCGTGCAGGACTCGGTCGGCATGGCCGTGCTCCTG
Source organism: Gordonia sp. SGD-V-85 (assembly GCF_001456905.1). NCBI lineage: Bacteria > Bacillati > Actinomycetota > Actinomycetes > Mycobacteriales > Gordoniaceae > Gordonia > Gordonia sp. SGD-V-85. The sequence goes on along the minus strand of NZ_LNQO01000009.1, from coordinate 27,246 downwards.
GAGAAGCGGTACCGCGGACTGCGCTCACCCCACAAGATCAAGTTCGGGGTCTCGGGATGTGCCCGCGAGTGCGCTGAGGCGAGGGGCAAGGACGTCGGTGTCATCGCCACCGAGCACGGCTGGAACCTCTACGTCGGCGGCAACGGCGGCCAGAGCCCGAAGCATGCGGTGCTGCTCGCCAGCGGAGTGGATGACGAGACCCTCGTCGCCTACATTGATCGGTACCTCATGTTCTACATCCGAACCGCCGATCGACTGCAGCGCACGGCGCCGTGGCTGGAGTCGCTCGAAGGTGGTCTCGACCATCTGAAGGACGTGGTGTGTGAGGACAGCCTGGGGCTCGCCGCCGAACTCGAGGAGGCGATGGCCCGCCACGTCGGCGGTTACCAGGACGAGTGGGCCGCGGTGCTCGCGGACGAGGACAAGCTGAAGCGGTTCGTCTCGTTCGTGAATGCGCCCGATGTCGTCGACCCGACGATCCGGTTCTCCGAGTACGAGCGCAAGGCGCCGGTGCTGCTCGACATGCCGGCGGTCCGTCCGGGTGCGACCGCTCGGTCGGGCCCCGATGGAGTGAGCGAGCGACCGGTGAGAGAAGGAGTGCCCACATGACCATCGCGCCAGGGGAGGCCGACACCATGTCCGCAGAGACGACACCCACCGGCGCCGCCACGGTGTGTGAGGGGAGCTGGGTGCGCGCTTGTTCGATCGACGACCTGATCGTCGGTCGCGGCGTCGCCGTGCTGGGTCCCGAGGGTGTGCAGGCCGCGCTGTTCCGTCTGCCCGCCGCCGAGTCCGATCGCGAGGCGGCGCCCGGGCGCTCCCGCCTGTACGCGATCGGCAACATCGATCCGTTCGGTCGCGCCGCGGTCCTCTCCCGGGGACTCACCGGCGACCGCGGGGGCGAACCCACCGTCGCCTCGCCGCTGGGTAAACAGGTCTTCGCGCTGCGCACCGGGATCTGCCTGGACGACGAGACGGTGTCGGTCCCCAGCTACGGTGTGCGGGTGGTCAACCGCATCGTCGAGGTGTTCTTCCCGGCGTGAACACCATGACCCCCGCCGGTGCAGACCCTGCCGGCGCAACCTCACCGGACCCCGACCCGTTGCCGCTCGCCGGTTTCACGATCGGGATCACCGCCGCGCGTCGCGCCGAGGAGTTCGCGGTACTGCTGGAACGACGCGGTGCCGAGGTGATGCAGGCGCCGACCATCCGCATCCTGCCGCTGGTCGACGACACCGAACTCGAGCGGGTGACCGAGGAACTCATCGCCCACCCGCCCGAGGTGATGGTCGCCACGACCGGTATCGGCTTCCGCGGGTGGGTCGAGGCCGCCGACGGGTGGGGCAACGCCGAGGCCGTCCTACGGGCGCTGTCCGAGAGCCGGCTGATCGCACGCGGCCCGAAGGCCAAGGGCGCGATCCGGGCGGCGGGGCTGCGCGAGGAGTGGTCGCCGGAGAGCGAGTCCTCCTCGGAGGTCCTCGACCGGCTGCTGGAAGAGGGCGTCGACGGCGTCCGGATCGCGGTGCAGTTGCACGGTGCCACCAGCGAGTGGGAACCGCTGCCGGACTTCTGCACGGTGCTGCGCGCCGCCGGTGCCGAGGTGGTGCCGATCCCGGTGTACCGCTGGCACATGCACCCCGACGTGGCGCGCATCGACAAGATGATCGGCGCGGTGCTCCGCGGCGATCTCGACGCGATCACCTTCACCAGCGCTCCGGCGGCGGCGTCGATCCTGACCCGTGCCAAAGAACTCGGCAAGCTGCAGCAGTTCATCCACGCACTGCGGACCGCGGTACCGGTCATGTGCGTGGGTTCGGTGACCGCCAGTCCGCTGGAGGCGCTGCAGATCCCGACGATCTACCCGCGCCGGTTCCGTCTCGGCGCGCTCGCTCGCCTGATCACCGACGAACTGCCGCGGCGGAGCCACCTGCTGCGGGTCGCCGGGCACGACACGGCCATCCGTGGCCAGGCCGTCGTGGTCGACGGCGAGCTCCGGGAGATGTCGGCGACGAGTCTGCTCCTGCTCAAACTGTTGGCCCGCAACCCCGGTCGCGTGGTCTCGCGGCAGGAGTTGCTCGCCGGTCTGCCCGGCGACAGCTCCGACACCCATGCGGTCGAGGTCGCCGTTGCGCGACTCCGCGCCGCACTGGGGGATTCGAAGATGGTGCAAACCGTCGTCAAGCGTGGTTACCGGCTCGCGGTCGACCTCGAGTACGACGCCGAAGACGAGTGAGAAGGAAGCGAGAACACATGCACGACAACCATGTACGGCTTCCGCACGGTGACCGGTTGCAGGGGTACAGCCCCGTCCTGGTCGCGCACGGGACCCGCAACCCGCACGGGGTCAACGTGATCGCAGAGATCGCCGAAGCCGTCAGCGCCCGCATCGGGCTCACCCGCACCGCATTCGTCGACGTCCTCGGACCGACGCCGAGCGAGGTCATCGCCGACCTGGAGCGTCCGGCGGTGCTGGTGCCCGCGTTCCTCGCCTCGGGCTACCACGTCCGCAAGGACCTGCCCGAACACGTCGCGGCCGCCGGCCGGGCGGACACCGTCGTCACCCGGGCGCTGGGTCCCGATCCGGCCATCGCCTCGGTCGCCCGACTCCGGCTGGCCGAAGCGGGCTGGGAACCGGGCGATGCGGTCGTGCTCGCCGCCGCCGGGTCGTCGGACGAGAGTGCCTGCGGGCAGGTTCATCTGGCCGCCCGGCAGCTGGAATCGCTGATCGGCGGACGGGTCGAGGTCGGGTTCATCACGACCGCGACCCCCACGGTGCCCGAGGCGGTCGAGCGGGCCCGGCGCACGGGACGGCGGGTCGTGATCGCCAGCCACCTCCTCGCCCCGGGCCTGTTCCATCAGCGCCTGAGCACCTACGGCGCGGACGCGGTCGCCGCACCCCTGGGGCCGGACCCCAGGATCGTCGACCTGATCGTCACGCGGATGCGCGCGGCCATCAGTCCGTACCGACGTGTGCCGGTCCCGCGCCACGTCTGAGCTGCCCTGCAAACCCACCCTTTTTCGGCATATCCAGCACCCTCCAAGGGGGTGGGTATGCCGAGAACAGGTGGGTTTGCGGGTCGGTCACGTGGCGGGGTCCCACCGGCACTCGCGCAGTCGGATTCGCCCGTCGGTGATCGGAACACCCTCCGCCCGTAGCCGTTCCAGCTGACGGGTCGCGAGATGCGGCGCCGGCCGGCCGCCGGCGGGCACCACACGGTGCCAGGGCAGGTCGGCCGAATCGGTCCGCATGATCCAGCCGACGATCCGCGGGCTGGACAACCCGGCCGCGGCGGCCAGGTCGCCGTAGGTGCTCACCTGGCCGGCCGGAATGGCCGACACGAGTGCACGGACCCGTTCGACCTGCTCCTCGGTGATGGCTGCCATCGTCGCCTCGACAGATGTCGTCGCTACAGCAGCGATCGGACCAGCGCAGCCGCGAGCCCGGGCTCGAGGAACGGCACCATGTGGCCGCAGTCGGCGTGGTGGACGGTGACCTCGTCGCCGCGCTCGCTCGCGCACGCATCGAGGAAGGCCGACCGCACGAACGGGGGCTGGACCTGGTCGGCGACCACCACGTGGGTGGGCACACCTGGCGGCGGAAGCACTGCGGGCCTTGCCATCTCGCTCCACGACGCCGCTGCGGCGGGTGCGCTCACCCGCCAACCGACCCGGCCGCGCGGCCGGGGGACGAGGTGTTCGGCGAGTTCGGCCTCCATGAGCTCGTCGGGAACGGCGGCCCAGCCCTCCGCACGTTTCGCGGCGCGGGCGGTGTCGGCATCCGCGTAGTCCCAGTTGTCGAGGCTGTCGGTGGCCACGTCGAGCGCGAATTCGGGGTCTAGGCCCTGCGCGGGGTCGAGCAGCACCAGCCCCTTCACCGCATCCGGGCGGCGGTTGGCCAGGTGCAACGCCAGCGCGCCACCGAACGAGTGACCCACGACGACCACCGGCTGCTCATCGGCGGGGATGTGTTCGTCGATCACCGCGGACAACGCCCGCACCTGGTGCTCGATGCTCCACGGCGGTCGCCACGGGGACCGGCCGTGACCGATCAGATCCGGCGCGACGAGGCGCACGCCGGGGAGGTGATCGGTCAGCGCTGCCCAGCGGCGGCCGTGCCCGGTGAGTCCGTGGATCGCGAGAACCGCAGGACCGCTGCCGAAGACATGCGTGTTGAGAGCTGTCACCCGTCCATCCTGCCGTACGCCGCGCGGCGGACTCTGACACAGGTCGCGGGCACGGCCGACGTGGTCGTCGGTGGGCCGTGATTCGATGGGTGCATGAGTCGGAAACCGGGTGCCCAGACCCCGCGGAGCGCGCTGCGTGCGCGACTCGTCGCGGCCCCCGACCCGACGGACCGGCCCCGGTACTGGCCACCGTCGGTGGCGCAGGTGATCGACCCGCCCACGAGTCGGCCGGCGGACGAGGAGCAGGCGTGGCGCCCGGTGCGGGTGCACGGCGGCCCCGGGAGCGGAAAGACCGCGCTGATCGTCGACGCCGCGGTCGCCCGCCTGCTCGACCCCGCCACCGATCCGGAGTCGGTCCTCGTCCTGGCGTCGAGCCGACGCGCCGCCGTCGCGCTCCGGGAGGAGATCACCCGGCGCGTCCTGTCCGCGGGCTCGAGCGGTCGCCGGGTGCTCGGCGGTGCGCTGCGCGAGCCACTGGTGCGGACCGTGCACTCCTACGCCTTCGCGATCCTCCGCTTACAGGCGCAGGCCCACAACAATCCGCCGCCGCGCCTCATCACGGGGTCCGAACAGGATGTCGTCCTGCGTGAACTGCTCGCCGGTGACATCGAGGACGGCGCCGGGTACTGGCCTGCCCACCTACGGCCCGCGCTGGGCACCGACGGGTTCGCCCAGGCGTTGCGCGACCTGATGATGCGCGCCGCCGAACGCGGGGTGGGTCCGGAAGAGCTTGCCGCGCTGGGGCGTACGCAGAAACGACCGGAGTGGGCCGCGGCCGCCCGTGCCTACGCGCAGTACGAGCAGAACATGCTGCTGCGCGGGGCGGTCGGGCTCGAGACCCCGGGGGCCTCGGCGCCCGCGGTCGACGCGGCCGAGTTGATCGGGTCGGCCCTGTCGGCCTTCGCCACCGATCCCGACCTGCTGAGCGGCGAGCGCCGTCGTATCCGACATCTGCTGGTCGATGACGCGCAGCATCTCGACCCGCAGGCGGCGCAGCTCATCACGCTGGTCGGCACCGGAACCCTCTCGACGATCATCGCCGCCGACACCGACCAGTCCGTGTTCGGATTCCGGGGTGCGAGTCCGCGATTCGCGGACGGGCTGTCCGAACCGGGCAGCCCGTTCGACATCCTGCTGGAACACGATCACCGCGCCCGGCCCGAGCTGTCCTGCCTCGGGCGCGCGATCGCCGCCCGGCTGCCCGGCGCTCGCCCGCACCCGTATCCCGACCCGGTGACGGATTCGGCCGACGCCGACCCGGGCGCTGCCGATGGGGGAGGCGCGGCCGCGGTGCGCGTGTACGGGTCTGCCGCGAAAGAGGCCACCGCCATCGCCGACCTCCTGCGGCGTGCGCATCTGTTCGACGGGGTCCCGTGGTCGCAGATGGCGGTCGTCGTCCGGTCGGTGTCCCTGGCCCTGCCGCCGCTCCGACGCGCCTTCCGGTCCGCGGGCGTACCCCTGACGACGCCCGCGAGCGACCTCCCCCTGCATCGGCAACGAGCCGTGATCGGACTGATGCTGGTGCTGCGCGCCGTCGCCGCGCGGGCGGCCGCGGGAGCAGATGCCGACCTGCCCGACACCACCGACTCCACCACCACCGACCCGTTCACCAGCGAGCTCTTCACCACCGAGGACACGCTCACGTTGCTGTCCGGTCCGATCGGGGCCGCCGACCCGGGCTCGATGCGCCGTCTCCGACGCGGTGTGCGGCGTCTCGATGATGCCGATGACCCAGCAGGACAACCGGATTCGCTCACGTCGCTGACCCGCGCCGTCCTCGACCCCGAGGTCGGCGCGCGCTATCGCCGACGGCTCACCGAGACCGAGGCGGCGCCGCTGGCCCGCGTGCTGGACGTCGTCGGTGCGGCCCAGCGGGTCCATGACGCGCGCCGCGGGATCGAGGAGACCCTGTGGGCGGCGTGGCAGGCCACGGGACTCGAGCGGCGGTGGGCGGCATCGGCGGTCCGCGGCGGCCCGGCCGGTGAACAGGCCGACCGCGACCTGGACGCGGTCACGGCGATGTTCGAATCCGCCGCGGATTTCACCGACACGCTGCCCGCGGCCGGGCCCGCCGGATTCGTGCACTACCTGTCCCAGTTGCAGATCCCGCGCGACAGCCGAACAGCCACCGCCGCAACCGAGTCGGTGACCGTGCTCTCCGCGCACGCCGCGGTGGGGCGGGAATGGGAGGTCGTCGCCGTCGCCGGGGTCCAGGACGGACTGTGGCCGTCGCTGCGCAGCCGGGGCGGTGTCCTCGCCACCGGGCAACTCGTCGACCTCCTCGACGGCATGGCCGCCGACGCCGTGGACACCGTCGCCCGTGGGGCGACGGCACTCGCCGACGAGCGTCGGCTCTTCCTCGTCGCCTGCACCAGGGCGCGAAGCCGGCTGCTCGTGACCGCGGTCGAGGACGGCAGCGGGGACGCCTCGCCGTCGCGGTTCATCACCGAGCTCGCAGATCTGGTGGGGGACACCGACGATCCGGCCGAGTCGGCCCGCGCCGAGGTACGGCTCGATCCAGGCGTCGACCGGGTGCTCTCGTTGCCGTCCCTCGTCGCGACACTGCGGTCGGCGGTGATCGCCGGCGTCGATGAACCCGATGCACCCCGGACGAAGGCCGCGGCGCGTCTGCTGGCCGAGCTCGCCGACTCCGACATCCCGGGTGCGCACCCGCGCGACTGGTTCGGGCTCGCCGCACCCAGCACCGACGATCCGCTGTGGACGCCGGAGTCGGGGGCGCTGACGCTCTCGCCGTCGAATATCGATGCACTGACCCGCTGTTCGCTGCGGTGGGTGCTCGAACGCAACGGCGGCCGCGACGGCGACGGCACTCCCGCGCTGACCGGCAGTCTCGTGCACACGCTCGTCCAGGCGGTCGCCGGCCAGCTCGACCCGGCCGAGGTGACGGCGGCGCTGCGCGGCATCTGGGAACGCGTCGACACCGGGGCGGGCTGGTACTCGGCTCGCGAACTCGAACGCGCCGAGGGCATGCTCGGGCACTTCCGGGAGTGGCTGCGCATCTCGCGTGCCGATCTCGAGGAGGTGGGCGTCGAATTGCCGATCGACGCAACCATTCCCGCGGCTTCGGGGCCGGATTCCGATGAGCCCGCGGTCCGGCTGCGCGGGCGTGTCGACCGCCTCGAGACCGATGGCGCCGGCCGGCCGGTCGTCGTCGACGTGAAGACCTCGAAGAACCCCATCACCAAGGCCGACGCCGACGAGCACGCGCAGATGGCGGCCTATCAGGTGGCGCTGGCGCACGGCGGCGTGCCCCAGTTCGGCGACGCCGCGCCGGGCGGCGCCCGACTGGTCTACGTGTCGACCGCGAACCGTAATTCCGGTGCGGCCGAGCGTGTTCAGTCGCCGCTCACGCCGGAGCTGCTCGACGAGTGGATCGGGGTGGTGCGTCGCGCGGCCCGGGCGAGTATCGGTCCGACGTACAGCGCGACGCCCAACCCGGGCTGTGTGCACTGCAACCTCACCACCAGCTGTCCGGCCCAGATCCCGGGGAAGGCGGTGACCGATGACTGACCTGCAGGATCGGACCGAACGGCCGATGGTCGGGGCGAAGTCGCTGGCCGCGGCGCTGGGTCTGCCCGACCCCACGCCCGAGCAGGTGGCGGTGATCGAGGCACCCATGGAGCCGATGCTCGTCGTCGCCGGAGCCGGGGCCGGCAAGACCGAGACGATGGCCTCGCGCGTGGTGTGGCTGGTGGCCAACCAACTCGTGGCCCCCGACGAGATCCTCGGACTCACCTTCACGCGCAAGGCCGCGAGCGAACTCGGCGCCCGCATCCGGCGTCGGCTATCGATGCTCGCCGGGTCGCCGGCGCTGCGGAACTGGGATCCCGACGGCGCGTTGGCCGCCCGCCTGCGCGGCGCCGACCCCGAGGTGAGCACCTACCACGCCTACGCCGGCCGGTTGATCGCCGACTACGGGCTGCTGCTGCCGGTGGAACCGTCGTCGACGCTGCTCACCGAGACCGAGCTCTGGCAGCTCGCGTTCTCCCTCGTCTCCGCGTGGCCGGGCGAACTGAACACCAAGAAGGTGCCGGCGAGTGTCACCGAGGCGGTGCTCAAGCTGTACGGCGAGATGTCCGAGCACCTCGTCGACATCGCCGACCTAGCGCAGGCGGGTTCGACGCTGTACGAACTCGTCGACACCCTCCCGAAGGGCCCCAAGCAGCGTGACAAACCGACCCAGGCGCTGCTGAAGGTCCAGGAGGTCATCGACGAACGTCGCGAGCTGATCCCGATGGTCATCGCGCTGGGCGAGACGATGCGCGCCCAGTCCGCGCTCGACTTCGGCAGCCAGATGTCGCTGGCGGCACGGCTGGTGGTGTCCAATCCCGAGGTCGTGACCGCCGAGCGCACCGCCTTCCGCGCGGTTCTCCTCGACGAGTACCAGGACACCGGCCACTCGCAACGGGTGTTGCTGTCGACCCTGTTCGGCGGGCACGGCCGTGCGCCGGTCGCGGTCACCTCGGTCGGCGACCCCATCCAGTCCATCTACGGGTGGCGTGGCGCCTCGGCGGCCAACCTGCCGCGGTTCGCGCGCGACTTCCCACGACCCGACGGGACCCCGGCCCGGCGCCTCGAACTGCTTACCAGCTGGCGCAATTCGGCCCAGGGGTTGCGGCTGGCGAATCAGATCTCCGCGGAGCTCCGACGCCGCGGTATCCCGGTCAGTGTGCTCCGGCCGCGTCCCGATGCCCCGCACGGAACGGCGTCGATCGCTCTGACCGAAACGGTTCTGGACGAACGGAACTGGATCGCCGACGCCATCGAGGAACGATACCGGGCGGCCGAGGCCGCGGACGTCGCGCCGCCGACCACCGCGATCCTGGTGCGCCGCAACGAGGATTCGGCGCCGCTGGCCGCCGAGCTCGAGAGTCGGGGCATCCCCACCGAGGTGGTCGGCATCGGCGGGCTGCTGCACGTCCCGGAGATCGAGGACATCGTCGCGACCCTGCGCGTGATGGCCGACCCGATGGCCGGGACCGCGGTCATGCGTCTGCTCACCGGGGCCCGCTGGCGGCTCGGCGCCAAGGACCTCGCCGCGCTGTGGCGTCGGGCCACCAACCTGGCGGCGGAGAGCTTCGCCGAGGCGGGCGGGGTGGTCACCAGCAGGGAAGCGCTCGACGCCGCACTCGATGCGGTGCTGCCCACCGAGATCGTCGACCGGGCGGGCATCGCCGACGCCGTCGTCGACCCGGGCGAACCCACCGACTACAGCCCCGAGGGTTACGCCCGCATCCGGGCGTTCGGTGCGCAGTTGGAGTCACTGCGCCGTCGCATCGGACAACCGCTGCCCGAACTCGTCGCCGACGTCGAGAACACGATCGGGGTCGGCGTCGAGGCGCAGATCCGGGCGCGCCGCATGCGGGGTGCGATCACCGGCCGCGAACACCTCGACGCCTTCGCCGACTACGTCAGTCATTACGCCGATCGCCCGGGAGCGAATCTGCCCGGGCTGCTGGCCTTTCTGGATGCTGCCGAGACGATCGAGAAGGGTCTCGAACCGGGCCGCATCGAGGTGGCCGAACAGCGGGTGCAGATCCTCACCGTGCATGCGGCCAAGGGCCTGGAATGGGATGTCGTCGCGATCCCGCACCTGGCGAAGGGGATCTTCCCCAGCGCCAAGGCCGACACCACGTGGCTGGGCAGTGCGCGCGAACTCCCGGCGGACCTGCGCGGCGATCTGGCCATCCCGGCCGAGGCGGCCGACGGTGCGCCGGAGGGGTTCCCGATCCTGAAGATCGACACCGTCGCCGACCGCAAGCAGCTCGAGGACGCCCTGACCGACCACAAGGCCGCGATCGGCGAACGGCGACTCGAGGAGGATCGCCGGCTGCTCTATGTGGCGCTCACCCGCGCCCGGCACGACCTGCTGATCTCGGCGCACCACTGGTCGGAGACCGGCGACAAACCCCGCGGCGGTTCGGAATTCTTCGACGAGTTGATGACCGGCATCGATGAGGCGATCGCCGACCCGAGCGTCGACTCGACCGGTCTGTCGATCGCGGTGCGGACGCCACCGCCCGAACCGGACAGCCCGAATCCGTTGGCCGAACGTGCGATCGCGGCGCCGTGGCCGCGTGATCCGCTCGCCGGCCGCCGCGACTCGGTACAGCGGGCGGCCGATCTGGTCGCCGACGCCATCGCCGGCCGCGCGGCGCCCGCGCTGTTCGACACACCTGCTGCCCAGTCCGGCCCCGCCGACGCCGAGACCCCCGCAACGCCACCGGCCGACCCCGCAGACGAGATCGGGGCGTGGGAGGCCGAGGTGTCGGCCCTGCTCGCCGAGCACCATCAGGCCAACCAGGCGCTCGTCGAGGTGTCGTTGCCGACCCATCTGTCCGTCAGCCAGCTGGTCGAACTCGACGCCGACGAGGCCGAGTTCGCTCGCCGGCTCCGCCGGCCCACCCCGTTCCGGCCCAACCCGATGGCCCGGCGCGGCACCGCGTTCCACGCCTGGGTGGAACGCTGGTTCGGGGCGACACGGCTCCTCGACATCGACGAACTGCCCGGCGCCGCCGACGCGACCGCGAGCCCGGACGCCGATCTCGAGGAACTGCGGGCCGCGTTCCTCTCCTCGCCGTGGGCGAATCGCAGCCCGACCGAGGTGGAGGTGCCCTTCGAGACCGTCATCGGCGGGATCGTCGTGCGCGGACGGATCGACGCGGTCTTCGCCGAGAAGGACGGTTCGTGGACGGTCGTGGACTGGAAGACCGGTGTGATCCCCGAACCCGCCCGCCGGGAATCACTCTTCATCCAGCTGGCCGCGTACCGCCTGGCGTGGGCGCAGCTGGCCGGGGTGGAGCCGACCAAGGTCCGCGCCGCGTTCCACTATGTGCGCGACGGGCACACCCTGGAGGCCGACGACCTGCCCGACGAGGCGACCCTCGCCGCGAAGCTGGCCCGCTGAGCGCGCCGGTGCCCCGGGACAGCTCCCGCCACATGCCTTGTGATGCCCCGAGGTGGGCTACATTGCAGCGTGTGAGCGAACTCGACGTGCGCGTGCGTGCCGGTGGCTAACCGTCTGCGCCGACGCTTCGGCGGTACCGAGCTGGCCAACCGGCCCGACCACGCACTGGTCGGCGTCGTCCGCATCCCCGAACTCCAGCAGAGCCCGAGCCGGGCGATCGGTCGGCGCGTCTTCTGGGCGACCCTGGCCCTGCTGTTCACCTCGGTTGTGGTCTGGCTGGATCGCGCCGGCTATCGCGATGCCCAGGACAACGAGTTGTCGTACCTGGACGCGCTCTACTACTCCGCGGTGACCCTTTCCACGACCGGCTACGGCGACATCACACCGATCACCCCGTTCGCCCGTTTCATCAACCTCGTCATCATCACGCCGTTGCGCGTGCTGTTCCTGATCGTGCTGATCGGTACCACCCTCGAGGTGCTCACCGAACGGTCGCGCCAGGCGCTCAAGATCCAGCGTTGGAGGAATACCGTGCGCAATCACACCGTGGTCATCGGCTACGGCACCAAGGGCCGCACCGCGGTGGACGCCATGCGGGGCGACGGCATCAAGCCCTCCGAGATCGTCGTCGTCGACGCGGACGCCACCGTGCTCGAGGCAGCCGCCTCCGACGGGCTGGTCACCGTGCGCGGCGACGCCACCAAGTCGGATGTGCTCCGCCTCGCCGGTGTCGCGCACGCCGCCAGCATCGTCGTCGCCACCAGCCGCGACGACACCGCGGTCCTCGCCACGCTCACCGCCCGCGAACTCAATCCACGGGCGAAGATCGTCGCGTCGATCCGGGAGTCGGAGAACACCCACCTGATGCGCCAGTCCGGCGCCAACTCGGTGGTGGTGTCGTCGGAGACCGCCGGCCGCCTCCTCGGGATCGCGACGATGACCCCGTCGGTGGTCGAGGTGATCGAGGACCTCCTCACCCCGGACGCCGGCTATGCCATCGCCGAACGCGAGGTCGACCCGACCGAGACCGGCGGATCGCCCGCCCACACCCGCGACATCGTCCTGGGTGTTGTGCGGAACGGTGTGCTGCACCGCGTCGACGACAGCGAGGTCGAACAGATCGAAGTCGGTGACCGGCTGCTGTACGTCCGCACCAACCCCAACGACGACTGATCGTTCCGTCATCGAGAAAGGCCGTGTCACCGTGCATTTCGACATGCCCCAGCCGCCGCTGCTGTCGCGGGCGGTGTTCGACCGGGCGGACGCGATCCGCGACGACGCCGAGCGGATGGCCGCCGGCTGGCCGACGGCCAAGGTGCTGTTGATCGACGCGGCCGGCCGCTACCCGGTCACCGATTCCGGTGCGCTGCACTGGGTTGCGGCTCCGACCGTGGCCGAGGCGCCGCCCGGGGATGCGGTGATCCTCGGCTTCGACGGGTCGGGCGGCGCCGGTGGAGCCGACCTGTGGACGCGCCGGGTGGACCACATCGACGGACCGACCGATGACGCCCGACGCGGTGCGACGCGACTGTCCGCCGACGAGGCGGGGCTCCTCGCGACCGCCCTGGGAATCCTGAACTGGCATGCGACCGCGAGTCATTCACCGGTCGACGGTTCCGTCACCCGGCCGGCCCGCGGTGGTTGGGTCCGGCGCAGTGTGGATTCCGGCCGCGACGAGTTCCCGCGGACCGACCCGGCGATCATCACCGTCGTCCACGACGGCGCCGATCGCATCCTGCTCGGCCGCCAGTCGGTGTGGCCGCAGGGTTGGTATTCGACGCTGGCCGGCTTCGTCGAGCCGGGGGAGTCGCTCGAACAGTGCGTCCTGCGCGAGGTGTACGAAGAGGTCGGGATCGTGGTGCGGGAACCGCGCTACCTCGGCAGTCAGCCGTGGCCGTTCCCGAGGTCGCTGATGCTGGGATTCGCCGCACTCGGCGACCCGGCCGACGAGTTGGCGTTCCTCGACGGCGAGATCGGCGATGCGCAGTGGTTCCATCGCGACGAGGTCCGGGCGGCGCTGACCCGGGGCGACGGCTGGTCCCGCGCCGAGGCGCTGGGTTCCGACGACGCCGACCGTCTGCGCCTCCCCGGATCGATCTCCATCGCTCGTTCGATGATCGAGGCCTGGGCGGCCGGATAGACGGGCCGCCGTCGCGCTGGACTCATCGCCGGCCGACCGGACTCAGACGCCCAGCTTCGCCTTCACGTCGGCGATCGACGGGTTGGTGGCGGTGGTGCCGTCGGCGTAGAGGACTGTCGGGACGACATGGTTGCCGCCGTTCACGCTGCCCACGAACTCGGCGGCGTCCGGGTTCAGCTCGATGTCGATCTCCTGCCAGCTGATACCGCTGCTCTTGAGGCCGCGCTTCAGGCGCGCGCAGAAGCCGCACCACGACGTGGTGTACATGGTCAGCTCACCGGAGTCGGAGGTGCGGGCGCCGGCCTCGTCGTCGATCACGTTGCTCATGGGTCCCATAACACCATGTCCGGGCCTGCTGTTCCCGTCCGCGTTGTTCGCCTGCCGGCGGCGTCGGTGGTTGGTGACATAGTGGACGCCGTGCCTCACCCGACTTCTGCCGCGAAACCCGAGTCCCCGCGTCGTGCCGCGGTGTCGGCGAGTGGCGGCGCGGTCGAGGGACTCGACCCCGAGCAGAGCGCCGCAGTCCTGGCGCCGCGCGGACCGGTGTGCGTGCTGGCCGGGGCGGGCACGGGCAAGACCCGGACCATCACCAGGCGCATCGCCCACCTCGTCGACACCGGCCAGGTCAATCCCGGCCAGGTCCTGGCGGTCACCTTCACCGCCCGCGCCGCCGGCGAGATGCGCACCCGCCTGCGCAGTCTCGGTGTCGGCGGTACGGGGGGCAGCGTCGCGGCCCAGACCTTCCACGCGGCCGCCATGCGTCAGCTGCGGTACTTCTGGCCGCGTGCCTTCGGTGACGCCCGGTGGGAGCTCCTGGACAACAAGTTCCCGCTCATCTCGCGGGCGGCTCGCCGCTCCGGCCTCGACACCTCGACCGACACGCTGCGAGACCTGTCGTCGGAGATCGAGTGGGCCAAGGCCTCGCTGATCTCACCGGAGAACTACGTCGAGGCGGTCGGCCGGCTCGGCCGCGAGTCCCCGGCACCGCCGCCGAAGGTCGCGGCCGTGTACGGGCACTACGAGGACGCCAAGGTCTCGCCCGACGGGGACCGGTTGCTCGATTTCGACGACATGCTCATCTACATGACCCAGATCCTCACCGTCGAACCGGGCGCCGCGGACGAATTCCGTTCGCGGTACCGGTGTTTCGTCGTCGACGAGTACCAGGACGTGACGCCGGTGCAGCAGGGTCTGCTGGACGCCTGGCTCGGGGAACGCGACGACCTGACGGTCGTCGGTGACGCCAACCAGACGATCTACACGTTCACCGGTGCCTCGCCGAACCATCTCTTGGATTTCAGTCGCCGGTTCCCGGAGGCCACGGTCGTCCGTCTCGAGCGCGACTACCGGTCCACCCCGCAGGTCGTCGATCTGGCGAACCGCGTCATCGGCGCCGCCCGGGGGCGCATCGCGGGAACCCGCCTGCAGCTCATCGGACAGCGCCCGCCCGGGCCGGCGCCGCAGTTCGCCGGGTACGACGACGAGCCCGCCGCCGCGACGGCGATCGCCATCGAGATCAAACACCTCATCAGATCGGGGGTCGCGCCCGCCGAGATCGCGATCCTGTACCGCGTCAACGCACAGTCCGAGAACTACGAGCAGGCCCTGACCGAGGTGGGCATCCCGTACCAGGTGCGCGGCGGCGAGGCGTTCTTCGCGCGCACCGAGGTCCGGCAGGCCATGCGGCAGCTCGCGACGGTCGCTGGCCGCGAGGTCAGACCCGACGTGGAGCTCCTCGACGTCGTACGCGCGGTGCTGGGCGAGCTGGGTCTCAGCGAGGAGCAGCCGTCCGGTGCGCAGGCGCGTAGCCGGTGGGAATCACTGAAAGCGCTGGTTCAGCTGACCGAGGACATGGTCGCCGAGAACCCGGAACTGACGCTGCCGCAGCTGTCGGCAGAACTCGCCGCCCGCGCCGAGGCGCGCCATCCCCCGACGGTGCAGGGCGTGACGCTGTCGTCGCTGCACGCGGCCAAGGGACTCGAGTGGGATGCGGTGTTCCTCGTCGGACTCACCGACGGGTCGCTGCCCATCAGCCAGGCGATCAAGGGGTCCTGGGAAGAGGTCGAGGAAGAGCGGCGACTGTTCTATGTCGGAGTGACGCGTGCCCGCGAGCACCTGCACCTGTCGTGGGCCCTGGCCCGCAACGAGGGCGGCCGTGCCCGGCGTCGCTCGCGGTTCCTCGCCGACCTCGTGCCCGACGACTCACCCGCGTCGCCGATCGCGAAGGAGCGCGCGCCCCGCCGCGGACCGACCTGCCGGGTCTGCGGTTCCCGGTTGATGGATTCGACCGCGACGCTGCTCGGTCGCTGCGCCGGGTGCCCGTCGGATCTGGACGAAGGACTGCTGGTCTCGCTCAAGGAGTGGCGTCGCGAGCGGGCCCAGGAGAAAAAGGTGCCGGCCTTCGTCGTCTTCTCCGACAAGACGCTCACCGCGATCGCCGAGCAACGACCGACCGATACCGCTGCGCTGGTGGCGATCTCGGGAATCGGGGCGAAGAAGGTCGACGAGTACGGCGCCGACATCATCGAACTCGTCAAAACCGCAGGTCAAAAATAGGTTGTGCGGGTTTCGGCCCAGCGTCTACTCTGAGTCCCGTCAGTACGGGGATGGGTTGTGTGCGTCCGTCACACCGGCCCGCCACAGTCACCGACGACCGACACGAACGCGGAAAGCCACGAGACCAGAAGGGAGTGGATCAGTGAACGGAATCACCGTGAGCCAGGCCGGCATCTGCCAGTCTGCGGCGAACCTGAGAGCAGCCGACACGTATGCGCCGAAATTGCATGCGCTGAAGCCGAATCAGCCCGCCATCGCGCGTACCGGTCGCACCCGCTCCTGGATGCCGGTCGCCCGAGCGTGCACGAGCTTTGCACGCCCGGTCGCCGTTCCGCCGGCGGCTCTGCACCTGACAGCCGAAGCGCGCGTCGCGCGAATCGCACCGCCCGCAGCAGCAGTAGCAGCCGCGCCGCGTCGGTTCCCCGTTCTGTTCCGAAGTTCCCGGAGTTAGATCTCCGAGACATTCCGGGCCACGGGCGAATCGCAGAGGCGACACCCGTGGCCCTCTTTTTCTGTCACCGAATCTCCACCCCGATCCAGGGGTCTCGGACACAGAGCCACATCGAGGACTCGGGTTCAACACCCCAAACGAGCAGATGTGGAGAAACCAATGACTGTCGAATGCGTCCTCGAGTCCTGTATGTCGGCGGACCGCGCAGCGACCGCCCGGCTCGACCTGCCCTGCCAGGTCGCCGACGCAGATCTGTGGTTCGCCGAAGACCCCCGTGACCTCGAGCGTGCCAAGGCCATGTGCGCCGAATGCCCGTTGCGGGCCCAGTGCCTGCAGGCCGCACTCGATCGATCCGAGCCCTGGGGGGTCTGGGGAGGCGAGATCTTCGAGCGCGGAGCCGTCATCGCGCGCAAGCGTCCCCGCGGTCGCCCGCGTAAGAACGTTGCATGACAACAAAACCGACGCCGCGAGCAGAAATGCTCGCGGCGTCGGTGTCGTGTCTGCGGGGTGGGGTCAGTCGCCCAGGCCGGGGACCCACTCCTCCATGATGGCCCGGTACGGGGCATGCGCCTCGAGCTGCGAGGCGATGCCGACGCAGCCCCCGAGCACGCGGAAGACCATCACGAAACGCTTGGGCACGTTCAGGTTTCGTGACGTCTTGTACACCTCGCCGCGAACATCGGTGGCCTTGCCCGCGGCCCGCTGCATCCACTTCCGGGTGAAGTGGAACGACTCGCTGTAGAGCGGATCGACGTAGGGACGCAGGTAGGCCTCGAGGTCGGCACTCGTCACCTTGTTCGCGTGGGACGGGCGGATGAACTCGGCGGAGATCATGAGTTCTTTGAGTTCGTCGTACTTCTTGTCCCGCGCCAGACGGAGAATCGGTCCGGTCTCGGGCGGGAGGCCTTCCGGATAGTGGCCGACCGCACCGAAGTCGAGTACGCCGAACCGCCCGTCGGTGGCCCGGAAGAAGTTGCCCGGATGCGGATCGCCGTGGAGGAGTCCGACCCGGTACGGCGAGCTGACCTCGAATTCGGCCATTTTCGCGGCGGCGTCGTCGCGGGTCTGCTGGTCCCCGGTGGTGATGATCTTCGACAGCGGGACGCCGTCGACCCACTCCGAGACGACGACCTTGGGTGCACTCGCGACGACCTTGGGGATGAGGAAGTCGGGATGGCCGTCGTAGGCCTTGGCGAAGGCGCGCTGATTGTCGGCCTCGCCGAGGTAATCGAGCTCGGCCTCGGTCCGGTCGATGAGTTCGTCCATCATCGCCTTGACGTCGGTGCCGGGGGACAGGCGCTGCAGGAGTCCGGACATGCGGGACAGGGTCTTCAGATCGGCCTTCAGTGCGTGGTCGGCCCCGGGGTACTGGACCTTGACCGCGACCTCACGGCCGTCCGACCAAATTCCTTTGTGTACTTGTCCGATCGACGCCGATGCCGCGGGCTCGTCGGAGAATTCCCGGAAACGCTCGCGCCACCGGGTGCCGAGCTGCTGGTCGAGCACCTTGTGGACCTTCGCGGCCGGCATGGGCGGGGCGTCGGCCTGCAACTTGGTGAGCGCTTCGCGGAACGGCTCGCCGAACTCGTCGGGGATCGCGGCTTCCATGATCGAGAGCGCCTGCCCGACCTTCATGGCGCCGCCCTTGAGTTCGCCGAGAACGGCGAACAGTTGTTCGGCGGACTTCTCCAGGAGCTCCTGGTTGACCTCGTCCTTGTCCCTTCCGACCATGCGCTTGCCGAAACCGGCAGCAGCCCGCCCGGCCATACCGATCGGAAGAGAGGCCAGTTTCGCGTTGCGGCGACCCTGTCCTTTGGTGATGTCGGTCATAGCATCCTTTCCGCGTCACACAATAGACGACCTGGCTTGCTGATCCGGTGCGGGACGACAATCGCAGGCCGGGTGCGGCGACCATTGTCTGATGTCCAGCCGCGTCGGGTCATCTCGGAATTCCAACACATGGTCGAGCAGCTGCGGATCGGGTCGTGGCTCCACATGCGGCCGGTCGCGTACGGCCTCCACCAATTGCTCGATCTGCGAGTGGGCCATCGCGGCGGTCATCGCCACCACGGCCGGGCTCGCCTGACCCGACGTCCGGATCAGCTGGACGGCCAGGGCCGGCCAGTCCGGGTCCGCGTCGGACCGGTGACGGTCCGCGCACATGAGGCAACTCGACAGTCCGGGGAGCACCAGCGGGCCGACGATGCCCACCCCGTCGCGGACCCGGACCAGCAGATGGGGTATCCGGGCCCGGGTCAGTGCGAACACCACCCGCGGATCGTGGACGACGAAGTCGGTCAGGATCACCAGGTCGGTGTCGACGGCATCGAGCGTCCCGTCGGGTAGCCGCCGCATCGTCCGTCGAGCTGACAAACCCATGCTGCGCAACGAATTCGACAGCTGTTCGCTGATCGGCCCCTGGCCATGGATCAGGATGTGGAACTCCGCGGCCGTGGGCGGGCGGTCGACAACCGCTCGGCCGGCCGACACCAGACTGCTCAGGACCAGATCGAGGTCGTCGTCGTGGAGGCCGGCCCGTCGGGCGCGGCGAGCGAAGGTGTCCGCCGTGCACGGATCCTCCAACGATCGAAGCAGCCCGGCGACGGAATACGCCGACACCGAGGCGTCGAAGTCGAGGAGCAGGCTGTCGGCCGGATCGATGCCCACGCGGACCGAGTTGCCCGGCTGGACGATGACGGGCGTCCCCGGGAGCAGCCGCGGGACCGCGGGCGGAACAGCGCAGGGGGACACCGAGATGGCGCTGGAACTCGTCCGGGCTGGCGACATGCGGCAACTCTGCCAGCCGAACGCCGTCGCGGGCGCTCGGCGAGCAGGTTATCCACAGCATGGCGTGTTCCACCGGTGGTGTGGATTCCTACGATCCGCCTCGTGCCGATTCGCCGCCGTCATCGTTACGGGACTCGTCGGTGGCGTCGCGCGCCTTCTCCTCGGCGATGGTCTTCTCGAGCTGGGCGATCGGGTCGTCGAGGTCGTCGCCGCCCAGGAGCCGGTCGATGAAACCCGCAGGGTTGTCGAGGTCGTCGGCATCCGGCAGCAGATCAGGGTGTGCCCACACGCCGTCCCTGGTCGCGACGTCGGTGGCCTCCAGCGCGCGGCGCCACAGCTCCGACGCCTCGCGGACCTTGCGGGGCCGAAGCTCGAGACCGACGAGGGTTGCGAATGTCTGCTCGGCCGGCCCGCCCGACGCGCGCCGACGCCGCATGGTCTCGGTGAGTGCCCCGGTACTCGGGATCCGGTCGCCGAGCGCTCGGGTCACGACCTGCTCCACCCAGCCCTCGATCAGGGCGAGGAGGGTCTCGAGACGGCCGAGGGCCGCTTTCTGCTCAGGTGTCGTGGTCGGCTCGAACGACGTCGATGAACTGATGATCTCCTCGAGTTTCGAAGGGTCGGAGAGCAATTGGGTCGGGTCGATCCCGGCGGTGGCGTCGGTGATACCGCTGAAATCGATACTGATGCCGCGGGCGTATTCCTCGACGGTGGTCAGCAACCGCTGACGCAGCCAGCCGACGTGGGTGAACAGGCGCACATGGGCGGCCTCGCGCGCGGCGAGGAAGACGATGATCTCCTGCGCCGGCTGCTCCAGACCCTCGGCGAACTTGGCGATCGCCTCGGGGAGCAGGACGGCGATCCCCTCGGGCGCCAGCGGCAGCCCGACGTCGGTCGACGTCAGCACCTCCTTGGCGAGCTGACCGAGCCCCTGTCCGAGCTGGGTGCCGAACGCCATGCCGCTCATCTGGGTCAGCATCCCGATCATCGGGCCGGCGAACTGGGCCGCCTCGGCGGGGAGGTTGTCCTGCCAGGTTCGGGCCAGCTGCTCGGCCACCGGGTCGCACAAACCCTTCCACGTGTCCATCGACTCCTCGAGCCATTGGACCGGTGTCCACGCCACCGTCTGGGTGACGCCGCTGGGGAAATTCGTCGCGTCGTCGAGCCAGACGTCGGCGAGCCGGACCGCATCGGCCGAGGCCGAGATCTCCTTCTCGAGGATCGGGGTGAACGAACCGATCTGCTGCCGGGCGAGATTGGTCGCGACCGAGTAGTTCACCGGACCGTTTCCGCCGCCCGCCATGCCCGCGCCCATACCGCTGAACATGTTGCCCAGTTGCGAGAACATCTGGCCGATCATGTTGGGATCGAACTTCGAGGGGTCGAAGTCGCCGCCGGGACCGCCGCCGAACCCCTGCCCGCCCCCGAATCCGAACGGGTTGGCCCCGCCGAACGGGTTGCCACCGGGATTGTCGCCCGGCTTGTTCTTGTCACCGCTGTTCTTGTCGCGGTCGTCATCGCCGTCACCGGACGACGAGAAGCCGAAGGGCAGATCACTCATGGGCTCCACCGTACCGCCCGGTGAGGCCCGCAAACGGCGACGACTGTTCGCCCTGCGCGTAGTCGGCTCATGGTCGTCGGCGCATCCGACTCGTGGTCGCTGCGGGGCACTATCGTGTGCGGAATGAGTTCGAGCCCCCGATTCCGGAGAATCGCCGCGGCCGCGGTCTCCACCGTGGTCCTGCTGGCGTTGCTGGTGCTCGGCACGCAGGTGCAGGTGCCCTACGCCGCGCTCGGGCCCGGACCCACCCTCAACACCCTCGGCACGACGAAGGTGGAGGACGACGGGGCAGTGGTGGAGCGCAAGGTCGTGCAGATCGACGGTGCGCCGACCGATCCGACGACCGGCCACCTCAACCTCACCACCGTCTCGGTGCGGGACGGGATCTCGCTGTTCGACGCCCTGGGCATGTGGGTGTCGGGCACCTACTCGCTGACGCCGCGCGACCAGGTCTATCCGCCCGACCGCACCACCGAGCAGGTTCAGGAGGAGAACGCGCAGCAGATGACGGGGTCCGAGGAGAACGCGACGGTCGCCGCGCTCCGTTACCTCGATCGTCCCACCGCGTTGCGCATCGCGAGCGTCGCACCCGACGGGCCCGCGGTCGACGTGCTGCGCGCCGGCGACGAGGTCGTGGCGGCCGGCGGCGTGCCGGTGGAAACGGGTGAGCAGCTGCGGAAGGTCGTCGGCGACAATCCGCCGGGGACCGTCCTGCCCATCGAGATCGTCCGCGCCGGTGCCCGGCAGACCGTGTCGGTGACCCTCGGCACGCATCCGGCCGACTCCGAGGCCGGATACCTGGGCGTCGTTCCGGAGGTGGTCGATGCCGATCCGCGCCTCGAGGTTACCTATAACGTGGGGGACATCGGGGGACCGTCGGCGGGGATGATGCTGGCACTCGCGGTCATCGACCAGCTGAGTCCCGGCGAGCTGACCTCCGGCAAGTTCATCGCGGGCACCGGCACGATCACCGACGAGGGGGTTGTCGGTCCCATCGGTGGAATCACGCACAAGACCCGGGCCGCTCGCGACGCCGGCGCGACCGTCTTCCTGGTCCCCGCCCGCAACTGTGCCGAGGCGGTCTCGGAGCGACCGGACGGACTGGAGCTGGTGAAGGTCGACACCCTCGAGGGCGCTGTCGACGCGCTGAACGCGGTCGGCGCGGGCCGTCCGGCGCCGACCTGCTGAGGCTTGCCAATACTGCCGCGTCAGCCCCGGTCGGACGACTCCGGTAGATCGGGAGCGAAGGTGTCGCGCAGCGCGGCCCGCAGTTCGAGTGCCAGTTGCGGGTGGGTCAGCAGTTCGGGTTCCCCGTCGGGTTCGGGTCGAAGACGCATCAGCGCGAGATCGGCGCCGGTGCGCAGCACCCCGACCACCAGCCGCGCAACCTCCTCGCCCGGATGGTGATCGCCGGTGTCGGTGACCACGAAGCGGGGCGTCCGGTCGTCGTCGTCTTCGGGATCGGCGATGACGATCTCCATACTCACCGCCGCCCCGGCGACCTCCTCTGGCCAGACCGCCGAGGCGAGGAACTCGTCGAGGTCGTCGACGTCTTCCTCCACCGGGGTGAACACCGAACCGTCGTCGGCGATCACCTCGGGAAGCTGTGCGTGGAGGAGGGCGGTCGGCGCCAGCGCGAACACGGACGGTGACTGACCCCAGCCACGGGAGTCGAGGTGTTCCATGATCTCGTTCAACGCGCTGCCGAGATCGTCGGTGGAGAAGGCGCGTGGGGTCGTCGGGAGGTCGGGCACGTGCTCATCCTGCCCCGGATCGCGGTGCGACCGCGAGTCTGCGACGCCGCCAGGGAACCGCTGAGGTGTGGCGATCGTTGAGCGGGCGCCCCGAGTGAGTTGGTCACCCGGGTGGTGCCAGTACAGTGGGCACCACGCCCAGCAGGCACGTGTGCGCGGGTGGTGTCCGGATTGAGAGCTTTGGAGAGTGGGTCTGGTGGGCGTCCGAGGGCCGGCGGGAATGCCGACACTGTCACGCAGGAGCAAGATCATCATCGGGCTCGGCGTGGCCGTCCTGGTGCTGTTGCTCGTCGGGCCACGCCTGATCGGTCTCGCGACCGACTGGCTCTGGTTCTCCGACGTCGGATATTCGAGCGTCTTCACCAAGGTGATCTGGACGCGCGTGATCCTGTTCCTGATCACGACGATCGTCGTCGGACTCATCATCTTCGGGGCGGTCTCCCTCGCGTACCGCAGCCGCCCGGTGTTCGTACCGACCGCGGGCCCGAACGATCCGCTCGCCCGGTACCGCACGGCCATCATGGGCAAGGTCCGCTGGTTCGCCATCGTTCCGGCGGTGATCATCGGCGCCCTGGCCGGCCTGGTCGCGCAGGGGTCCTGGGCGACCGTCCAGATGTTCCTGCATGGTCAGTCGTTCGGTCGGACAGACCCGCAGTTCAACCTCGACATCGGGTTCTACGCCTTCGACCTGCCGTTCTTCCGCTTCGTGCTCAACCTGCTGTTCGTCGTGGTCGTGGTGGCGTTCCTGGCGAACCTGGTCACGCACTACCTGTTCGGCGGTATCCGCCTGGGGCAAGGCGGTGGTTCGGTCACGACCGCGGCACGCATTCAGCTCGCGGTGCTGGCGGGCACCTTCCTACTGCTGAAAGCGGCCGCCTACTGGCTCGACCGGTACACCCTGCTGTCCAGTCAGCGGAAGGCCGAGATCTTCCCGGGGGCGAGTTACACCGACATCAACGCGGTGCTGCCGTCGAAGCTCATCCTGATGGCGATCGCGAT
This sequence comes from Gordonia sp. SGD-V-85, assembly GCF_001456905.1. Classification (NCBI taxonomy): domain Bacteria; kingdom Bacillati; phylum Actinomycetota; class Actinomycetes; order Mycobacteriales; family Gordoniaceae; genus Gordonia; species Gordonia sp. SGD-V-85. The sequence continues at coordinate 3,886 of NZ_LNQO01000009.1, read as the reverse complement.
CATCTGTGCGGTGGCGTTCTTCGCCGGGATCGTGCTCCGCGACCTGCGGGTGCCGGCACTGGCCACCGTCTTGATGTTGTTCTCCGCGTTGCTCATCGGGGTCGGCTGGCCGCTGACGATGGAGCAGTTCTCGGTCAAGCCGAATGCCGCGCAGAAGGAAGCCGAGTACATAGAACGCGCGATCACCTCGACCCGCGAGGCGTACGGCATCGGGCCGGACAAAGTCATCACCCAGCCGGGCTGGACCGCCGGGCCGGCAAACCCGGCGCTGGTGAACAGCGATGAACCGACGCTGTCGAACGTCCGGATCCTGGACCCGAATGTGGTGTCCCCGACGTTCATCCAGCAGCAGCAGCGCCAGAACTTCTACGGATTCCCGACGCAGCTGGCGGTCGACCGCTATCGCATCGACGGCGAGCTACGCGACTTCGTGGTGTCGGTGCGCGAGCTCGATCCGAGTCGCTACCTCGAAAACCAGCAGAACTGGCTGAACAAGCACCTCGTGTACACCCACGGCGACGGGTTCGTCGCCGCCCCGGCCAACCGGGTGAAGGAGTCGACAGACGTCAACAACGTCGACGGTGGCGGCGATCCGTTCTACTACGTCAGCGACACCTCGAACTACCAGACCGAGGAGTACAAGCGGGACGCCCCGATCAAGGTGTCACAGCCGCGGATCTACTTCGGCGAGCTGCTCGCGAAGATCGACCCGGATTACGCGATCGTCGGTTCCGACGACGGGCAGGCTCGGGAACACGACATCGGGGACGACAAGTACACCTACCAGGGGCCGGCGGGAGTCTCGCTCGGCAACTGGTTCTCCCGAGCCCTCTATGCCGGCAAATACGCCGAGCGGAACTTCCTGCTGTCGGGCGAGATCAACTCGGCATCGAAGATCATCTACAACCGCGATCCCCGGGACCGCGTCGAACAGGTCGCACCGTGGCTGACGGTCGATTCGAAGACGTACCCCGCGGTGATGGAGGACGGCTCGATCAAGTGGATCGTCGACGGTTACACCACCCTCGACGACTACCCGTACTCGCAGCCCACGTCGTTGCAGAGCGCGACCGCCGACGCCCAGGACCTCAACCCGGGGCAGACCGGTCGGACGCAGATCAACAAGACCGTGTCCTACGTGCGCAACTCGGTGAAGGCGACCGTCGATGCCTACACCGGCGAGGTCGAGCTGTATCAGTTCGACACCGATGACCCGGTGCTGAAGACGTGGATGGAGGTCTTCCCCGACACGGTCAAGTCCCGCGCAGACTTCGACGCGCAGACCTCCCTGCGGGATCACGTCCGCTACCCCGAGGACATCTTCAAGATCCAGCGGTCGCTGCTGACCCGCTACCACGTCGATTCGCCCCAGACGTTCTTCCAGGCGAGCGATTTCTGGTCGGTGCCCTCCGATCCGACGGACCCGGACGCCGAGCAGCGCGGACTGGACCAGCCCCCGTACTACTTCGTGGCCTCGGATCCGGAGAGCGGTGAGCCGACGTTCCAGCTGACCTCGGTGCTGACGCGACTCAACCGACCGATCCTGGGCGCCTATGTGACCGTGTCGTCGAATCCCGAGAACTACGGTCAGATGACGGTCAAGCAGTTGCCCAGCAACTCCCAACGGTCCGGTCCGCAGCAGGCGTTCAACCCGATGCGCACCGACCGAACGGTGGCGGAATCACTGAAGTCGCTCGAGAACACGGCGACGGTAACCTTCGGTAATCTCCTCACGCTTCCGGTGGGCGACAACGGCATCCTGTACGTCGTCCCGTTGTACGCACAGGCCCAGGGCGAAGAGGCCTTCCCCCGTCTGTTCCGTGTGATCACGAGGTTCGAATCGGCAGACCGGGTATCCGGGATCGGTTATGCACCCACGACCCGCGAGGCTCTGCGGCAGGTCGGCATCACGCCCGCTGCCGGAGTGGTCCCCGGAGATCAGCAGGCACCGCCCGCGCCGGACCAGGCCGGAACGCCGGCACCGGCCACGCCGACGCCGAATCAACCTCCGCAGCAGGGTGATTCGCCCGAGCGGGACGACGCGGCAAACGCCATCAGTGACGCGATCACGGCGCTACGCCAGGCTCAGCAGAGTGGCGACTTCGCAGCGTACGGCGAGGCACTCGACCAGCTGAGTCAGGCGGTTGCCCGCTACGAGTCGCTGGCGGCTCCCAACTAGTCGAACGACGACCCAGGCCGGGCGCTATCTGCGAGTCATACCGCTATCCGCGGTATTTCCGCAGGTAGCGCTCGGTTTCGTTGGGGGTGTTGTCGGGGAGCACCGGGCTGTGGTGGTGCCGGTGGCCCAGCGAGAAGAAGATCGACACCGCCGTGGTGAAAGCCGCGACCATCAGCAGGCCGCAGATGATCGCGGGGCCGACATTCCCGACCGCCATGTGGACCAGCCAGAGCGCGGCCATGGCGAATCCGGTCAGTGCCAAGACGAATCCGACGAAACTCATCGGATGGTTCCCGTGGCTCTCGTGGTGGAAGCGGTGGGTGTTCATGGTTCCTCCTCGGCGGGGCGTCTCGTGAGCCGAGTGTACGCCTGATGTGACTGGCATCACATTGAACAGCGGCGAAGGACGGGTCGTCCGGGTCGTCACGTCACCTGGGGAAATCGAGGTGCGAGTGACCGCCGTCACTGGCGTTTCCCCAGGTCGGGTGGGGTTGGAGTATCGATTTGCATCGCTGACAAACCGGTGTGTAACGTTGTGTTCACCAACGCGGGGTGGAGCAGCTCGGTAGCTCGCTGGGCTCATAACCCAGAGGTCGCAGGTTCAAATCCTGTCCCCGCTACCAACACCAAGAACCCCCGCCCGGGACACCCGGGCGGGGGTTCTTGTTATGTGCGGTCCTGTCGAAGGCGGGACAAGCCCGACGCTTCGGGAACCCAACCGGGCAGGCCCGGCTGCGGCCGCATCAGCGGGCGGATCCTCCGCTCTGGTCGGTCCCCGTGGCACCGTCGCGGCTTGTCGACCGAACAGTCTGCGAAGTCTGCACTCCGAGGTCGTCGCATCGCGCGTCGTACCCACTCTGACCAGGCGATTTGACGACGGGTACGGCGGTGCGTAACTTATGTCGAGTCAGCGAGCCACGGCGCCGCCCCGGAGGACCTGGAAGGGTCTGATGGCGGGGAGTGGAGACCGGGTTTGTCGTTGACCGCCCCTTGTTTGTTCTGGTTCGGGACTTTGTGTTTCGGGTAGGATGTTGGGGCTGCCAGGTCACCTGAGTCCGAAATTCTTCGGGGTTGCGGGCTGCGGGATGGGTCTGGTAGGCTGGAAGAGTTGCCCCGGAGACGGGGTGGCTGGCAAGGTTGAATGCGAAGTCTGCTGGTGAGAGCCCTGTTTTGGGGTGGGTAGCTGGTGGGTGTGTGTTCTTTGAGAACTCGATAGTGTGATGATGAATTGTCTGATGCCATTTGGCATCGTGCATCTTTTGTGGATGTAGATGTTTGTTTTTTGTGTGGCGCTCGGGCCCCGTCCTGGGTGTCACATTTTGCTAGGTCTATTTTGGTCAGGTTGTGCTTTCCTGATTGTGTTGAAACGCCGGCCCTTGTGGGGTTGGTTTTGTTTCACTGTTTTTTCATGGAGAGTTTGATCCTGGCTCAGGACGAACGCTGGCGGCGTGCTTAACACATGCAAGTCGAACGGAAAGGCCCAGCTTGCTGGGTACTCGAGTGGCGAACGGGTGAGTAACACGTGGGTGATCTGCCCTGCACTCTGGGATAAGCCTGGGAAACTGGGTCTAATACCGGATATGACCAACTGTCGCATGGTGGTTGGTGGAAAGCTTTTGCGGTGTGGGATGGGCCCGCGGCCTATCAGCTTGTTGGTGGGGTAATGGCCTACCAAGGCGACGACGGGTAGCCGACCTGAGAGGGTGA